>JBEEGX010000054.1:0-6176 GCA_041167105.1 Verrucomicrobiota bacterium | reverse complement strand
CCCTCGATCATTCCCTCGGCGCCGCCGATGATTTCGCCGTCGAATCGCGAATACGTTTCATTCAGCCAACCGGTTAGGCCAATTCCGCCCGGAACCGAATCGATCTCCGCGATAGTGTATCCCTCGTCGGTCAAAATTAAATCCGGACGAATGATGCGCGGCAGATCGTCGCGGATTTCTTTGCGCCGCGAAAACTCAATCAGCTCCGCCGGTTTACCGGCGTCGAGATATTTCGCGATCCATGCCGGCTGCTTTCCTTTGACGCTCAGTTGATAGAGCTGATTGCACGCGCGCTGAAAAACCAAAAGGCGATGGCCTAACTGTTCCAGCTCACGCTCAAAGTGATTGTCGATCTTGAATGGATCGGGCGAAATCAGCCAATCCTTCGCCGCGAAGAGGCCTTCTTTTGGAAGCGCAGCACGAATCGTCTCGAGCTTTTCTTGTTCGGCGGTCGCGATCATTTCCCGGCGGCGATTTGCTTCAACGCCAGCCTAACGAGCTCTTCTGCGTTCTTTCCCGGCTGCTTCTCCTGGAAATCGCGCACGACGCGATGCGCTTCGACTTGTTTGTAGCCCAGTGCGATGAGCGCAAGCACGGCTTCGTTCGCTTGTTCCTGCTCCGGCGTCGGCGCATGCGTTGCGCTCGCCGCTTCCCACGCGGCCGCGACGCCGACCTTGTCCTTCAGCTCGAGCACGATTCGCTCCGCTGTTTTTTTGCCGAGACCGCTGATCTTCGACAACGACGCAACGTCCGAATTCACCACTGCGGCTTTGAAATTGTTGACGCTCATTCCGCTGAGCACCGCGAGCGCGAGTTTCGGTCCGATGCCGCTCACGTTGTTGACGAGCAAACGAAAGAGATCGCGTTCCGGTGCGCTCATGAATCCGTAAAGAATGTGCGCGTCTTCACGCACGTGCAGATGAGTGAGAATGCGCACCGGCTGGCCCACCGCCGGAAGTTTGTCGTAGCTCGAGAGCGGAATCGAAAGTTCGTAACCGACGCCGCTAACATCGACAATCGCTTGTGTCGGCAGCGCGCCGACAAGTGTGCCATCGAGATGGGTGATCATCTGGCAACCGGTAGTCTACTCCGGCTTTAGGATCAAAGTCAGATCGCTGCGCTTTCCTTTCACCGCATTGAATCCGCGCGTAGAAAAACTTTTCCAGCCGTCGGGCAACGTCGGATACAATTCCGTCGCCGTATTCGTCGGCATCACGACAAATCGCGACCCATCTTCCTCGAGAAATTCTTGCGCGGTGTCGGCGTGCATCGCCCATGTGCGCATGAATCCGTGGACGCGGCTGCGGAAATACCAGACCAAGCTCGGCTCCTTGTAATCGACGGCCGCGAATTTCATTTCCGGTTTCAGATAATCGCGCGCCTGGCGAAATAGTTCGCGCGACGGAAAGAAACGGCCGATCAACGGCGAAACGAACAGCACCAAGGCAAGGCATACCGCGCCGAATACCAGCGCCGTGCGTTTGAAAAACAAGATCGACATGTTGGCGTCGAACCACCGCCGCACGAGCAAGAGCGCGAGCAACGGAAATGCCGGCAGCGTGTAGTGCAGCAACTTCGTGGTCACGAAAGTGAAGATGACGAAGATCACGCCGATGCCGCTCAAAAGGTAGATGTCGATCTTATCGCGTTGCGCGCGCACTTGTTTGAAGAGCCACGGCAGCTTGATCGACCACGGAAAGAAGCTGACGAAAATCGTGACGACGTAAAACGGCAGAAGCAGCAGGTAAACGCCTAACGATTTTGCGCCGTGGCCGCCAAGCGCGGAAAAGGAACGTTCGAATACGTGGCGTCCCATTCCGATCTCCCAAAACTGGCCGCGCGTTTTTATTAACGCTGGAATTCCCCACAACGCGACGATCGTAATCGTAAGCAACATGCCGCGGACAAATTTGAACCGGCGGAACAATTGCGGTTCGCGCAGAATGATGATTGTCGATGTTACAGTGAGCAGCGGCGTCCAGCCGATCGGGCCTTTCGCAAGAAACGCGAACGCGAGTGAAAGATAAAATGCGAACCACCAGCGCAGTCGCCCATTGCGAAAGATCAATTCGTAGCCGGCCCAATGCGCCAGCGTGACGAAAAGCACAAGCCACATATCGGCGACGGCGGCTTTGGCGTGCTCGATTACTTGAAACGAAAGGGTGAACACGATCGCGCTCCAGAAGCCGACGCGCTCGTCCGCGATGCGGCGGCCCCACGCGAAGATCGACAATGCAGTCAGCGCGGCGGCGATGGCGGACGGAAAACGCGCGGCCAAATCATTTTGGCCTAACAAACGATAGCTCGCGACCTGCGCCCAATAGGTGAACGGCGGCTTATCGAAACGATATTCGTCGTTGAAGTAGGGGACAACGTAATCGCCGCGCTCGATCATCTCGCGCGAGGCCTCGGAAAAACGCGGCTCGTCCCGATCGATCAGCGGAATGATCCAGGTACCGGCGACGTGGAAGATCACGCAGCCGGCGAAGAGCAGGAGAAGATTACGAGTTGTCGGTTGCAAAGCGCAGATTGAAAAATAGCATCGTCCGGAACACAACCGGCAATTTCTTTCAACATGTCCCGCACCATTCTTATTTGGACGATGTCGATCTTAGCGGGAGCGCTCCTGCTTTGGGGCGCATTCGCGCTCGATGGTCTTGTGCATCGCTGGCAGTATCGGCATCAATGGCGCAACATCCCGACGCTCAGTCGCAATGTCACGCGCGCGACCGATTGGCCCACGCACTTCGGCATCGGTTTGTTAGGCGCGGGCATCGCCTGGCGCCGTGGCAACAAAAAGTGGACGCGAATTTTTCTCACCATGCTCGCCGCCGCCGCGCTCGCCGGAGTCACGGCGCACGGGCTGAAATACGCGACCGGCCGCGTGCGTCCCTACGTGAAATTGGAAAAAACCTGGTCGGGCCCGAGTAAACAACAAAACTTCCATTCATTCCCGTCCGGTCACACCGCCACCTCGTTCGGATTTTTCGCGGTGTTGTTTTTCGTGAACTGGCGAATCGCGTTGATGTGCTTGCCGATCCCGATTTTCGTCGGCTTCACCCGGATTTTTTTAGGCGCGCATTATTTTTCCGATGTCGTCGGCGCCGCGCTCCTTGGATTCTTGGCGGCTGCGATCCTCGCGCGCCTTCTTCTCCACCGATCACTGATCACGGATCACGAGCAAGAGTAGGAGCAAGAAAGGGAAATGGCGGAGGGGGTGGGATTCGAACCCACGAGGGCTTGCGCCCTGCCGGTTTTCAAGACCGGAGCCATCAACCACTCGACCACCCCTCCGAGATTTGCGGCGCGAGAAGTGTGCCACTGCGGGGCAGGGGAGCAAGCGCGAGGCCGAGTTGTTCGCGCGAACACATTCGACAAGTGGATATGTTCATGTGAACTTGTTGCATGCCGAGGCGCTCTGGGTCGTATCGACCGGTGATAAAAGAGACGGCGCAGAGCTTTGATCCCGTTCACGGCCGCGGCGCGTCCTGGAGCCCGGCTAATCGCTTCGAGAAATTCCATGTCGATCTGCACGATGTCGACCTTGTCGATGTCGATCTTGCGAATGAAGAGCGGCCTTCGCGCAAGACGCAGTTCTTTCGCGACGCGACCAAGACCATCATCGCGCGCAATCAAAGTCCTGATGTCGGATTCGAAACCAGCGTTAATCCGTATCGCGGTTGCGAGCACGGCTGCATTTATTGCTTCGCGCGGCCGACGCATGAGTATCTCGGATTTTCCGCTGGGCTCGATTTCGAATCGCGCATCGTGGTGAAACACGACGCGCCGCGTTTGCTCGAAGAAGAGCTTTCGTCGCCGAAATGGAAGCCGCAGCTGTTGATGATGAGCGGCGTGACCGATTGTTATCAACGGGTCGAAGGCAAACTTCGCCTAACGAGAAGCTGTCTCGAAGTGCTGGCGAAATTCAGGAATCCTGTTGGCATTCTGACGAAGAACCGATTAGTCACGCGCGACATCGACGTTTTGTCCGAACTCGCGCGGCATCAATGCGCCGCCGTCAATCTCTCGGTCACAAGTTTAGATGTCGATCTTCAACGCATTCTCGAGCCGCGCACTTCGCCACCCGAAGCGCGGCTCGATGCCGTCGCCAAATTGCGCGCTGCAAAAATTCCAGTCGGCGTCATGGTCGCCCCGGTGATTCCGGGAATTAACGATCACGAGATTCCGAACATTGTCGCGGCATGCGCGAAGGCCGGCGCGCAATTCGCCGGATACGTTCTGCTGCGTTTGCCTTGGGCGGTCGCGCCGTTGTTCGAGCGTTGGCTCGAGGAACATTTTCCCGACCGCAAAGCGAAGGTGCTGGATCGCGTGAGATCGACAAGAGGCGGCGACAAACTTTACGATGCGCGCTGGAGTAACCGGCAGACGGGCGAAGGGACCTACGCCAAGCAGATCGAAAATATGTTCGCGGTCGCGTGTCGCCGCGCGAAATTCGGCGAGCGCCCGAAATTATCGACCGCAGCGTTCGTTAGGCCGATGCAACAGCTCGATCTTCTCTAGCTTGCAATCGGCGTTGCTTGCGCATCACCATTAACATCGACAAGCCGCCGATGACGCCGAAGCCGGACATGATCGGATACCAAACGCCCCAACCGTGCCGATCGATCATCCATCCGGTCGCGGGCAACGCGATGGCGGTTCCATAATATTGAAACGAATCGACCACGCCGGAAGCGAAGCCGGCCATTTTTCGACCGCCGATGTCCATCGGCGCGGCTGCGCCAACGATTGCGTGAGTAGAGTTCGCGGTCAGCGCGACGAGCACGAGAAAGATACAGCCGATCAAGATGCCTAACGGGGTCGGGCCGACGACGCCCGCAGCGATGACGAAGGCGGCGATCATGATCACGCTGCTCTCGATAAAATACAGTGTCATTGCGACAGGAGAACGATGTCCGCAAAAAAATTTGTCGGAGATCACGCCGGCGCTAAACGATCCGAGCACGGCCACCAACGGCATCAGATTCACCGTCCACAAAACGGCGGACGGTTTGTCGGCCATGTTCAATTTCAATTGATCGTGAAAATAGAGCACCATTAATTGATCGGAACTGTTTCGCACCGCGCCGGTGCACGCGTAGGCGACGGCGTAAAACCAGATAAGCGGGTGCGTGAAAATAGTGGTGAAGGATTCGCGCAAACTCGTGCGGCTGCTCACATCGCCGCCCGCGTTTTCTTCGATCAAACCTTGATAGCCCGCTTCTTCCGGCGTGTTCTTAACGAAGATCGACATCAACACCGCGACCGTCGCCACGAACAACGGCGGAATTCGAAACAACCAATGCCAATCGTTCTTCGCCACCACCCACACGCCGATGGTGAAGCCAGCCAAAATCACTGGCGCGAGATTATTGATCGCGACCTGGCCGAGTTGGATCATGAAACCGAAAATGCCGGCGAACGTGCCGCGCTCGGTCCGTCGAAACCAGGCCGCATTCATTTTCACCATCCCCGGTGTGCCGAACGATTGCATATAGCCATTGAGCAACCAGATCGCGGCGAACGTAGCGAATGTTCCCGCGAACGACGCGAAACCGAAAATCAGATTGATCGTGATCGTGCCGGCCGCGCCGATGAGCATCGCCGTTTTGCCGCCGATGCGATCGGTCAACAAGCCGTTGATGAGTTGGCCGGTGCCATAGGCGATCGACCACGCGCTGAGCATTCCCGTGATTTGAAATGTGGTGAATCCGAACTCCGCCACCAAACCGGGAGTGGCGAAGCGAAAATTATATCGGCACATGTAGAACGACGCGTAGAGAAGGCCGATGAGAAACCAATTCAGCCCGCGGCGTGGACGAAAACCCGGCGGATATTTTTTAAATGGAATGTTTTCCATTGAGCTGGCCGAGAATGCGCGACCGCGCGCAAGATCGACAACTAAAAACGTGTTGAGCTTTGCCCGTCGTCGAACAACGTGAACGCATGGCACTCAAGATCGACAATCTCCATATCGGCATGCGCGTGCGGCATCCGCGTTACGGCACCGGCGTGGTCAAAGCGCTCACGGAACACACGGCCGACATCGCATTCGACGACGCGCCGCGCACGCTCGATCCGACATCGGCCGAGCTCGAAGGCGCGGAGGCAACGGCGAATTTGCGTGAAATGGAAATGCCGCTTGCGAGTTTGATTCGCGATGTCGCGCATGAAGT
>JBEEGX010000053.1:0-12588 GCA_041167105.1 Verrucomicrobiota bacterium | reverse complement strand
ACGCTTCGTAAAACGAATGAAAGCTGTTCGCGAGCTCGAATAAATAATTCGCGAGAATGTTTGGCCGAAAATCGTTCAGCACCTGCGGCACGATCTCGGCGAACTGAGTCAGTTTCTTCGCCAGATTGATCTCGGCCGGCTCCTGCAAATGTACCTTGTCGATCTTGTCCGTTGTCGATCCTGCTTTGCGAAAGATCGAGCGGATGCGCACGTAAGCGTTTTGTAAATACGGCGCGGTGTTGCCGTGCAGCGACAACATCTTGTCCCACGCAAATACGTAATCGGTCATGCGATATTGCGAGAGATCGGCGTACTTGACCGCGCCGAGGCCGATCTTGCGCGAGATGTCGATTTTGTCCGCGTCGCTCATGTCTGGATTTTTTTCGTCGACAATTTTTCGCGCGCGCGCGATCGCTTCCTCGAGCACATCCTGCAATGGCACGTTCTCGCCCGAGCGCGTTTTCATCAATTTGCGGTCTTCGCCCAGAATGTTGCCGAACGGAATGTGGCGGAGATCGACATCGAATCCTTCGCGGCGCGCAATCGCGAAAATCTGTTTGAAGTGCAGCGTCTGCGGCGCGCCGACGACGTACCAAAGCGTGTCGCGCTTCAGCTCGTTAATGCGGTACTCGACCGTCGCGATATCGCTCGTCGCGTAATTGTATCCGCCGTCTTTCTTGCGAATGATCGCCGGCTTGTCCGCAAGATCGACATCGTCACGGAAAAAAACCACGACCGCGCCTTCGCTCATTTCCGCGATGCCGCTTTTGAGCAAGCGATCAACCACGCCGGGCAAGCGATCGTTGTAAAAACTCTCGCCGTGTTGAACGTCGTAATGAATGTCGAGCAGCGCATAGGTCTTCGCGAACTCGGCCATCGACAAATCGGCCGATTGTTTCCAAATGGAAAAGTTTTCTTCGTCGCCGGCTTGTAATTTCACTAGTTCCTGGCGACACGCTTCCCGCACCGCGGGATCGTTTGTCGCGCGTTCGTTCGTCTCTTTGTAAATGCGAACGAGCTCGGCGATCGGATCGCGCGCGAGTGATTGTCGATCTAACAAATTTTTCCAGCCCCAAATCACCATGCCGAACTGCGTGCCCCAATCGCCGATGTGATTGTCGCGAATGACGTCGTGGCCGAGAAATTGTGCGATGCGCGCGAGCGCGTCACCGAGCACGGTGCTGCGAATGTGACCGATGTGCATCGGCTTCGCCACGTTCGGCGAACCGAAGTCGACCACGATCTTGCGTGGAGATGTCGATCTTGCCACGCCGAGCCGTTCGTCGCCTAACAAATCCGCGGCGTGTTTCGCGATCGCGTCCGGACGCAAAGTGAAATTGATAAAGCCGGCGCCGGCGACCGTCGGTTTCGCTGCGATAAGATCGACATCGATATTTGCAATAATCTTCTGCGCGATCTCGCGAGGATTTTCTCCGCGCTGTTTCGCGAGAACCATTGCGGCATTCGTCTGGTAGTCGCCGAAACGCGCATCAGCCGCCTGCGTCAATTCGCCGGCATTCGGCAAACCGGCTTTTGCGAGCGCGGCAGCCAAACGTTTCGCGAGTTGTTCCTGGAACGTCTCCATTCGGAAAACTGTAGCGGCGCTGTATGAGCGCCGAAACTATTTACATTCGGCGGTCATAGACCGCCGCTACAGATCAGCTCAGACCTTTTGCGAGCGGTCGCGAAAGATTTGCGAAATTTCGTCGATCGATTTGGCGCTGGCCAGGCTGTCGCGCACGGAGCGGTCGTTCAGAAATTTCGCGATCGACGCGAGCGTGCGCAGATGAGTTTGAAATTGATTTTTCGGGACGATGAAAAGGACAACGAATTTTACCGGCGCGTTGTCGAGCGCATCGAATTCAATGCCACTTGTCGATCTTCCGAACGCGGCCACGACTTCGTCCAAGCGATCGGACGAGCAATGCGGAATGGCGATGCCGAAACCGATGCCGGTGCTCATGGTTTCTTCGCGTTGTTTGAGCGAGGCGAGAATGCTCTCGCGATCATCCGCTTTGATTTTATTTTGCTGAATGAGCAAATCGACCAGCTCGACGATGGCCGGCCAGCGTTCTTTCGCGGTCATCTCGGGGATGATCTGCTCGGTCGTTAGGAGATTGGCCAGTGACATGCAGAATTGCCCGAGACAGGGATCGAAAGCTTATCGCGAGGGTAAGGGATGACAAGCGGCTTTTAGCTGCGTCAAATCATTCACCGCGCACTTTGTATTTCAATTGACGCGACAACAGCCAGCGCACGCCGAACATGTCGATGGTGGCCCGGAGCGCGCGGCCGCGGAAGCCGTGCTTGCCGTATTTGCTTTCGCCGAATCGTCGCGCGCGATGTCGCACCGGCACCTCGGTCAGGCGATAGCCCGCGCCTTTGACCAACGCCGGCACGAAGCGATGCATTCCTTTGAATGGAACAATCGCGCTCACGCACTCGCGTCGCATCGCTTTCATGCCGCAACCGGTGTCGCGCACGCCATCTTTCGTGAAACGGCTGCGGACGTAATTCGCGATGCGACTCTGCACGCGCTTGAACCACGTGTCCTGCCGGCCGATGCGATAGCCGCAGACAAGATCGACATCGTCATTCAGCGCGTCGAGCAACTTTGGAATGTCGGCCGCGTCGGTTTGCAGGTCGCCGTCGATCAACACCACGATGTCGCCGCGAGCGGCGTTAAGTCCGGCGTATGTGGCCGCGCTTTGTCCGGCGTTCTTTTCGAAACGCAACACGCGCATGCGCGAATCGCTCTTGTCGATCTTGTCCGCTGTGCCGTCGCTCGAGCCGTCGTCAACAAAAACGATTTCGTAATCGCGATTGCCCAGCGCGTCACGCAGCTCGGCCTGCAAGATCGACATGTTCTCCGCTTCGTTGAAAACGGGGACGACAACGGAAATCATAATGGCAGCGTGCGATAACCGCGGCAGAGAAAGATGCGCCACGTGCGCAATTTTTCGCCGAAGCGCCGCGTCTCGATGATCGCAACCGGCTGACATTTGTCGAACGCAGCGCGGACGTTGTGGACGAGGCTGCCGTTTTCGCCATCGCGAATGAACAATGCGCTGCGACCGGCGAACGGATTCATTCCGCCTTCGGTGAAACTTTCGGCGTCGTTAGGCGCGGCCGCGGTGTTTTTTGCAAGATCGACAAATTCATCGTAGCGCGGCCAGAACGAGAACTGGTTCACCAGGTCCTGCGATTCGACCAGATACACCGGCGGATGCTTTGGGCCCTCCACGCGTTTATCGCGCAGGTAAAACGAAATCTCGGAAGCGCGATCGCGATCGTCCGCGATGAGAAATACTTTTTCGCCGAGCTGCGCTTCCAAATCGTGCCGCAGTTTTTCGAGCGCAGCGGTTCCGGTCGCCCAACCGCGCACGCGTTTACTCGGATCACGCCGCCACAAATGCATTCCGGCGGAGCGAATCAAATCGGAATCGAGCGCGAGCACGCTCATGGCCAGGCTGAGTCCGAGCGCAATTGCGGCGGTCGTTTGCAACCACGGCGTCCGCTCGACGCGTTCGCGCCAGTATTGCACTGCGAGCAAACCGAGACTTGGAAATGCGAGCGCATCCCAGTTCGGCGCGGCCGCTTTGTTGATCGACAACAAAAAATAAAACGCGAACACAGGCACGCCGAACCAGAAAAGGAAAAGCGATTTGAATTGCTGATGAACGCGGCGGCCGCTCGCGATCACGCCCCACGCGACCGCGAGAAAAATAAGCGGCGAGTAAAAGAGAAAATGCGCGCCGAGAAATTCCACGAGCTCAACCGGATGAATTCCGGCGGCGCCTTCATCGAGCCCGCCGCGCGCCCGCAGATGGGCGAGCGTGATCCAGGCGTGTTGCGCGTTCCAGATGAACGGCGGCAATGTGCAAACAACGAAAATGCCTAACAACCAATAAAGGCCGGGTCGTTTGAATTCGCCGCGCAATCGCGGCGCGATCGCGAGCACGAGCAAGATCGACAAGATCTCGAGCGCGTTGGTGTATTTGCAGAGAAAACCGAGGCCGACGAGCAGACCGGTGAGCGGCCAGTAAAGCGATGTTTCAGGCGCGCGTTCGAGGGCGTACCAAAACGCGATCATGGCCGCGACCCAAAAGAAGATCGACAAGGGATCGATCGTCATGACGAACGCGCCGACGCTGAAGAGCGGCGTGAGGTTGAGCGCGACGATGCTCCAGAACGCTGCCGTGCCGCTGAAAAGTTTTCGCGCGAAATAAAACAGGAGCAGGCTCGTTCCGGCCGCGAGCAGCGGACTAAAGAAGCGGACGCCGAATTCGTTAGGCCCGAAAAGTTCCGTGCTCGCGCGAATGGCGAAGGCGACGCCGGGCCCTTTGCTGAAATATGCCGGCGCCAATCGCTCCGACCACATGAAGTAATGCGCTTCGTCGCCGCTCAGGTCCTTCGTTGGCAAGATCGACAATCGAATTGCCGTCAGGCCGATAATGAAAATCCAGGTGGCGCGCGTCATCGCACCTCACTTGCCGGCGCCGTTCGCGCTCGCGGCGAGCACACGCGTGATCGCATCGCGCAATCGCTCCCATTCCACCGGCTTGGTGATGTGCTCGGCGAATCCGGCGGCCTTGCTCGCGCTCACATCTTCTTCCGTTCCGAATCCGCTCAACGCGATACCAGACAGGCCATGAGCAGCTTGCAAGTCGCGCATCAAATCCAGCCCAGTGCCATCCGGCAATCCGACGTCGCTGATGACGAGATCGAACTTTTGCTGGTGCGCGAGATCGCGCGCTTGCGCCACACTGCCCGCATGCGCCACTGCGTAACCGGCGCTTTCCAAAACCCGCCGCATCACATGCGCGGTGTCCTCATGATCTTCGACGAGCAACAACTCGGCCGGGCCGCCGGTGCCGACATCGAGGTCGAGCAAATAAGTTGGGCCCTCGAGCAACGATGTTTCCATTGCCGTCAGTTTAATTGTGAACGTCGCGCCTTTGTCACGGCCTTCGCTGCGCACGCAAATCGTGCCACCATGCAGATCGATCACGCGTTTGGAAATGGCGAGACCGAGCCCAAGCCCGCCGAAACGCGAAGTGACCGAGCGACTGCCCTGCTCGAACGCGTCGAAAATGCGCGTCTGCATTTCCGGTTCGATGCCGATGCCGGTGTCGGCGAATTCGATGACGATGCAATGTTGATCGTCAGTCTGGGTGAAGATGTCGATCTTGCCGCCATCGGGCGTGAACTTGATCGAGTTCTTGATGATGTTCCAAAAGACCTGCTGCAGGCGCGCGGCATCGGCCCAGCAATAGCGCTCGGTCGCTTCGAAACGTTTCGTCACGTGCAAACGTTTTTGCGTGAGCTCCACATCCGAGATGCTGAGCGCGTGCGCGAGTGCCGCGTGCACGTCGACCGCGTCCTGGTGCAGCTCGAATTTCCCGTGGGCGATGCGCGTGAGGTCGAGCAGATCATCGATGAGCAACGCTTCGAGCTCGATGTTGCGTTGCAGCATTTCGAGATCGTTGCGGACGATGTCGGAAATCTGCGTGTCGCGACGCATCGTCGCCAGACTCATGAGCACGGGCGTGAGCGGCGTGCGCAATTCGTGCGAAAGCATGGCGAGAAATTGGTCTTTCGCGCGGTTCGCTTCCTCGGCTTGAATCTTCGCGCGTTGCAAGGCGATGGCGGCGTTCTTCGATTCCGTGATGTCGAGAATGGTGCCGATGAAACGCACGGCGTGGCCTTGCTCGTCGAGAATGGCGCGGCCTTTTTCTGAGACCCAGCGCTCTTGTCGATCTAACGCGCCGATGACGCGGTACTCGATGTCGTAACGCTTGCTCCCGCCCGGCTGCAAAACGCGCGCGACCGTTTCATGAATGATATGTCGATCTTCCGCATGAACGCCGTTCACGTAGGTGGCGTAATCGGCCGCCAAGTCTGGCGGCAGGCCGAAAATTTCATTGCAACGCGGCGACCATTTCAACTCGCCCGTCGGCGGATAAAAATCGAACGTGCCGACGTCGGCCGCTTCGACCGCGAGGCGCACGCGTTCTTCCATTTCCTTCAGCTTTTGTCCCGTCTCGCGCAGACGCACCTCGGTCTCTTTACGCTCGGTGATGTCTGCGCGAAAAATGACAATGCCGTCACCGGTCGGATAAATCCGGGTCTCAAGCCAGCGGCCCCACGGCTTGTAAAACAATTCGAAGTGGTCGGGCTGCCGCGTTTGCATAGCGCTCTGGCAGCGTTCGTAAAATTCTCCGCCGATCGCTTCCGGAAAAACGTCCCAGATCACTTTGCCGATGATTTCTTCCTTCGGTCGGCCGGCCAGCTCGGCCACCTTGTCATTCACGTAGGTGTAACGCCATTGCCGATTGATGGCAGAGAACGCGTCGCTGATGCTGGCCAGAATCGTCTCGCGCTCGGCGATGAGATTTTGCACTAACGAATCGATTTCGCCGCGTGTAGTTGCAGACTCGGGATCCATTTCGCTTCGCTCCTGCACGCTACTCAAACATGCTCGCAAATGCACTGGCAAACTTGCGGACGATGTCGATCTTTCGCTCATGCAAACACCGGCTGCGCTCGGCTACCGCATGCCCGCGGAATGGGAACCGCACGCTGCGACCTGGCTTTCGTGGCCGCGGCGTGAAGGCATCAGCTTCCCCGGTTCGTTCGATCGCGTAATGCCGACGCTGCGCGAAATGGTGGCGGTGCTGATTGAATCCGAGCCGGTGAACATCAACGTCTGCAACGGCGCGCACGAAGCCGAAGCACGCTCCGTGTTGGTAGATGTCGATCTTGCGCGCGTCACTTTTCATCGCATCGAGACGAACGAGCCGTGGTGCCGCGATCACGGCCCGATTTTTTTGACGCGCGAAAACGATCCGAAGCTTTGCGTGGTCGATTGGGATTACAACGCGTGGGGAAATAAATATCCGCCCTTCGACCGCGATGAGGTCGTGCCGACGCGCGTGGCCGAAGTTCTCGGCGTGCCGATGTTCTATCCGAAAATGATTTTGGAAGGCGGCTCGATCGATGTGAATGGCGCCGGCGTTTGCCTGACGACCGAGAGTTGTCTGCTAAACGAAAATCGAAATCCAAATTTGTCGCGCGAAGAAGTTGAGCAACGTCTGCGTGACTTTCTTGGCGTGAGCGAGATCGTTTGGCTCGCGCGCGGCACTGAAGGCGACGATACCGACGGGCACATCGATAATCTCGCGCGTTTCGTGAACGAAACGACGATTGTCGCGATCGTCGAGAAAGATCGCAGCAGTCCGAATTACGAGCCGCTCCAGGAAAATCTTCGCCGACTGCGGGATACGAAATTTGAAATTGTCGAACTGCCAACGACGCGCCGAATGACGCGTGAAGATCTCATCCTGCCCGCGAGCTACGCGAATTTCTACATAGCAAACACCATCGTGCTCGCGCCGATATACGGCGAGCCTAACGACGAAGTCACCTTGTCGATCTTGCGCGAACATTTCCCGAATCGGCGCGTCGTCGGAATTGATTGCCGCGAATTAATCTGGGGACTTGGCGCGTTCCACTGCCTGACGCAACAGCAGCCGAAAGTTTAATCCGCGAACGGCGCCGGTTTGTAGCCGCTCTTCAAAACTGCGTCGTGCAAATCGGGCGCGTGCGTTTTGCGCGCGTCGAAACTGACGATGACGCGCTCACGCGCAAGATCGACATCGACACTTTGCACGCCGGAAATTTCCATCAGCACCGGTCGCAATTTGCGTACGCACTCGTCGCAATCCTCGCCTTCGGTTGCGATTTCAATTTTCTCGATGACCGGTTTGTCGCCGTGGATCGGCTGAAATGGATCGGCGGGATCGGGATAGTTCGGGCGCGCGGGATCAGCCATACACTTATGGAACGTGCGCCATCTGCTTTCCGGATGCTTCGCGTGCGACCGCCTCGAGCGCGCGCCAGACATTTTCGAGCACAATTTTGTGGCCAGCGGCATTGGGATGGATGTGATCGAACAAATTCAAAGCCGGATTGCCGAACACGCCTTCGAGTAAAAATGGCACTAACACGGCGTGATTTTTCTCGGCAAGATCGACATATATCTCTCCGAAATGCTGCAGGTAGCTGTCATCGGCGCGATCAGGCAATTGCATCCCGCAAATAATCAGCCGCACGCTCGGATTCAAACGTTTCACGCGGTCGATGATTTCCTGAAGATTGTTGCGGATTTCGTGAATCGGGGTGGAGATCAACGCGTCATTGATGCCGAGCTCGAGAATGAAGATGTCGATCTTTTGTTTTAAATGCGGACCGAGCCGGCTCAGCCCGCTCATGGTGGTGCCGCCGTTCTGGCTGTAGTTATCGATCTCGTAAATCAATCCGGCATCGCGCAATTTGTCCGCGAGCAACATCGGCCAGGCTTCACTTTGTTTGAGCATGAAGCCTGCGGACAGGCTGTCGCCGAAAACGACGATGCGTTTCATCGATGAAGAATCGCGCGCCGGCGCTCCGGCCGCCGACAAGATCGACATCGTCATTGCCAAAAATACTGCGGCAGTTCGCGATTGCTTAGCCGTTATGCGCATTTAATTTCTCCGCCTCAACCCGCCGAAAATTTATTCGGCGATCGCAATTCGGAAATCGGAAATTCAGCTTATGGCCAACTACGGAATCAACGGATTCGGGCGGATCGGGCGCAATGTGTTGCGCGCGATGACGCAGAAAGATGTCGAGCGCGTCCGCGCAATCAACGACCTCACCGACACGCACACGCTCGCGCATTTGCTCAAGTGGGACTCGGTCCACGGCAAATTCGATGGCGAGATCGGCTACGACGAACAGAACGTCATCGTGCGCGGGCATAAGATTAAAGTTTTGAAGGAGCGCGATCCGGGCGCGTTGCCGTGGAAAGATCTCGGTGTCGATGTTGTGTTGGAATCGACCGGCTTCTTTACCGCGCGCGACAAAGCTGAGTTGCACATCAAAGCGGGTGCAAAAAAAGTTTTGATCAGCGCGCCGGCAAAAAGTCCGGACGCCACCATTTGCCTCGGCATAAATGACGACATCTACGACGGGGCGAAGCACACCATCGTCTCGAATGCGAGCTGCACGACCAATTGTCTCGCGCCGCTGGCGAAAGTTTTGAACGACAATTTCGGAATCGAGCACGGATTCATGAGCACGATCCACAGTTACACGAACGACCAGCGCATTCTCGATTTTCCGCATGAAGATTTGCGGCGCGCACGCGCAGCGGCGCTCAGTGTTATTCCGTCGAGCACGGGCGCGGCCAAGGCGATCGGCGAAGTGATTCCGGCGTTGAAAGGGAAATTGAACGGCGGCTCGTTTCGAGTGCCGACGCCGGATGGATCGGTCACCGATTTTACCGCGGTTTTATCGAAAGATGCGACCGTCGATACGATCAATGCCGCATTCAAAAAAGCGGCCGGCGAAAAAAATTACAAAGGCATTCTCGAATACACCGACGAGCCGCTCGTCTCGCAGGACATTGTCGGCAACCCGTACTCGTGCATTTTCGACAGCAAACTCACGCTCACGCTCGGCAATCGCTTTGTGAAAGTGGTCGGCTGGTACGATAACGAGTGGGGCTACAGCAATCGTTGCGTCGAGATGCTGGCGATGTTGTCGAAGTAATGGCGAAGCTTTCGATTCGCGATCTCGATGTCGGCGGCAAGCGCGTGCTCGTGCGCGTCGACTTCAACGTGCCGACCACCGAACGGGACGGCAAGATCGACATCGTCGATGACACGCGCGTTCGCGAAGCGCTGCCGACGATCAACTGGCTGCGCGAACATGGCGCAAAAACGATTTTGATGTCGCACTTCGGCCGGCCAAAAGGAGAACGCATCGAGAAATATTCGCTGCGCTGGGTCGCAGATCATCTGCATTCGTTGATCGGGCAGCCCGTCGGATTTAGTCACGAGACGATCGGCGCGATTCCCGAAGCGATTATTGCCGATATGAACGAAGGCGGCGTGACGTTGCTTGAGAACCTCCGTTTCCAACCGGAAGAAGAAGCGAACGATCCAAAGTTTGCAGAAGCGTTAGCGAAACTCGCCGACGGAATTTATGTGAACGACGCTTTCGGCGCGGCGCATCGCGCGCACGCATCCACCGTCGGCGTGACGAGATTTGTTAAACAAGCTGCAATGGGATTTCTGATGGAGAAAGAGTTGAAGTATCTCCATGAAGAACTTGATGCGCCGACGAAGCCGTTTGTCGTCATCATGGGCGGCGCGAAAGTCTCGGACAAAATCGGCGTGCTCAAGGCGCTGATGGAAAAGGCGGACACGATTTTGATCGGCGGCGCGATGGCGAACACATTTTTTCTCGCGGAGGGAATTGCGATCGGTGCGAGCCGCGTCGAAGCAGACAAGACCGATCTGGCAAAGGAACTTGTCGATCTTGCACGGAAGCGCGGGGTCAATTTGGTTTTGCCCCGCGATGCGATCATCGCGCAGAAAATTGAGCCCGGCACAGAAACGCGTGAAACCGGCGAGCTCTCGCGCGAAAAGGGCATTCCCGACGGTTGGCAAAATCTCGATGCGGGCCCGTTAACGACCGAGCTGTTCAAAAGCGAAATCGCGAAAGCGAAAACGATTTTGTGGAATGGCCCGTTAGGCGTGTTCGAAATTCCCGAATTCGCGCGCGCCACTTTCGCCATCGCGAAAGCGATGGCGGAGGCGAAGGCAACGACGATTATTGGCGGCGGCGATTCGGTAACCGCGGTGAAGCAAGCGGGCGTCGCCGATAAAATGACTTTCATCTCGACCGGCGGCGGCGCGTCACTCGAGCTCCTCGAAGGTAAAGAACTTCCCGGCGTCGCCGCGCTGACAGACAAATGAACCTGCGAAGGAAAATCGTCGCGGCGAATTGGAAGATGAACATGACTTTGGCCGAATCGGCCGAGTTCGTGCGCCAGTTATTGATCGAGCTCGGCGACATTCGCGATGTCGATGTTGTCATTGTGCCGCCGTTTACTGCGATCGCGAAAGTGACAGAATCGTTAGGCAGTTCACAGAACATCAAAGTGGGTGCGCAGAATATGCATTGGGAGCGCAACGGGGCTTTTACCGGCGAAATTTCCGCCGCGATGTTGCGCGATCTCTTCGTGCGTTACGTCGTGCTCGGCCACAGCGAACGCCGGCAATATTTTGGCGAGACGGACGAGATCGTGAACCGCAAAGTCAAAGCCGCGCATGAAGCGACCTTGCGTCCGATTGTTTGCGTCGGCGAAACACTCGCGCAACGCGACGCTGGAAAAGTGGAGAAAATTTTGTCGACGCAATTGCGCGGCAGCCTCGACGGTCTGGACGCGAAGCAACTGCAGGAAACCACCATCGCGTATGAGCCGATCTGGGCGATCGGCACCGGCCGCAACGCAACGCCACCGCAAGCGCAGGAGGCGCACGCGTTCATTCGGCAAACGCTGCGCGAGATGTCGGACGAAAATATTGCCGACAAGATTCGCATTCAATACGGCGGCAGCGTCAAGCCTAACAACGCGCGCGAGCTGATGTCGCAATCTGACATCGACGGCGCGCTCGTCGGCGGCGCGAGTTTGGAAGCGCGCAGTTTCGCCGAGATTGTCAAAGCCGCGCGCGAAGAATGAGGCGATTCGTTTTCGCTTTGCTGATTTCGCTCTGCGCATTCGCGAATCTTCACGCGCAAACGCCGACGGCATCACCCTCGCTTGAGCAACGCGTCGCTGATCTCGAGGCGTACATCAACAATACCGCGCCGGCTCATCTAAACTCGCCGGGTCCCGGACACAACGCCTGGATGATGACATGCGCGGCGCTCGTGCTTTTCATGACGCTGCCCGGCCTCGCGTTGTTTTACGGCGGACTCGTTAGGACGAAAAATGTATTGTCGATCTTAGCGCAATGTCTCGGCATCGCCGGGTTAGTGTCGATCTTGTGGTGGGCGATTGGTTACTCGTTAGTCTTCGCGCATGGCAATTCGTTTTGCGGCGGACTGAAGTTCGCCTTTCTGCGCGGGGTGAATTCGCAACCGAACACCGATTACTCCTACTGGGTCTCGCACAACGTCTTCGCGATGTATCAGCTCATGTTCGCCATCATCACCCCGGCGCTCATCATCGGCGCAATCGCCGAGCGTATTCGCTTCGCTGCGGTTATGACATTCGTCGGCATCTGGATGTTCGTCGTTTATTTTCCGCTCGCGCACATGGTCTGGGGAATCGACGGCTGGATGAGCGGCCTAACGAATCCCGCGGCAAAGATTCACGCCATCGATTTCGCCGGCGGCACCGTCGTGCACATGTCGAGCGGCTGGTCCGCGCTCGTGCTTTGTCTGTTGTTAGGCCCGCGACTTGGGTTCCGAAAAGAAATTCTCGCGCCGCATTCGATGGTCCTCTGCATGGTCGGCACCGGAATGTTGTGGGTAGGCTGGTACGGTTTCAACGCCGGCAGCGCGCTTGGCGCGGACTCGATTTCGGCAAATGCATTTACCACGACGACGCTCGCCACCGCGGTCGCGTCGTTCACGTGGGCGATGCTCGAGTACACGCTGCGCGGCAAACCGAGCGTGCTCGGATTTTGTTCCGGCGCAGTTGGCGGACTCGTCGTCATCACTCCCGCGTGTGGATTTGTCAATCCAACCGGC
>JBEEGX010000052.1:0-7115 GCA_041167105.1 Verrucomicrobiota bacterium | reverse complement strand
GGAAATTCGCTCGACGTCATTGAGATCGACGGCGCGAGCAACAACAGCGTCGAGGACGTGCGCGAGCTGCGCGACAACGTGCGTTACGCGCCGGCGAAAGGAAAATTCAAAATCTATCTCATCGACGAAGTCCACATGCTCTCATCGGCGGCGTTCAATGCGCTGCTCAAGACGCTCGAGGAACCGCCGCCGCATGTGAAATTTATTTTCGCGACGACGGAGCCGCAGAAAGTTTTGCCGACGATCCTGAGTCGTTGTCAGCGGTTTGATCTCCACCGCATCCCGACCAATCTCATCGCCGATCATCTGCAGTTCATCGCGAAGAAGGAGAAGTTTTCTCTCGAGCCGGCGGCGGCGCACGCGATCGCGCGCGGCGCCGAAGGTGGATTGCGCGATGCGGAATCGATTCTCGATCAGCTGGTTTCGTTCTGCGGCGATCCAATCGGCGAAGCGGACGTGCTGAAAGTTTTCGGATTCACCAGTCAGCAAACGGTTTCGAATTTCACCGACAAAATTCTGCGCGCGCAAACAGCGGAGGCGGTGCACTTGCTGCACGAGCAATGCGAATCGGGCAAAGACATGATGCGATTGATGGCGGACCTGATTTCGTATTTGCGCGATCTGCTCGTTTTCAAAGTGAAACCGGATGCGCTGAATGAAGATGTCGATCTTGAATTGCAAAAATCGTTGGCGGCGCAGGCCGAGCTGGTCGAGACCGAACGCGTGCTCGAATTGATCGATCAGTTCGCCGAAGCCGAAGGACGAATGAAGTGGGCGCCGAACAAGAAACTGCATTTCGAGGTCGCGGTCATTAAAGCGATTCAGACGCTGAGCTCAGTGACCTTGAATGAGGTGATCGAGAATTTGAATGCGTTGCGCGATGGGAAAATTACCGCGACGAAACCGGTAGCTGTAGCGGCAGGCGTAATGCCTGCGCCGAAAAAGAATGCAGCCGACACGGCGGCCGCTACAGCAGAGAAGAGCGTGGCGCCGAATGTAGATGTCGATCCTGCACAGACGTGGCAGGACGTGCTCGCGAAAATTCCAAAGCGCGGATTCTTGCGCACGCTGGTCGATTCATTGGGCGTGGTCGGCGCTGATGGGCGCAACTTTACCGTCGGTTATCCGCCGGACGAGAAATCGTCGATCGAGACGTTGGCCACGACCGCAAATAAAAAGCAGCTCGAGAATTTGTTGAAGGACGTGAGCGGACGCGATTGGACATTGAAGCTGGTCGCAAAGGAAGGCCTAACGAGGCCGAAGAAGTCCGACGATTACAAGGAGGACGCGATCGTCCAGGAAGCGCTGGAGATGTTTAAGGGCGAAATCAAAACCTAAGATCGAGATATGAATTTGCAGAAGTTGATGAAGCAAGCGCAGAAGATGCAGGAGCAGATGGCGAAGACGCAGGCCGAGCTCGCCGAGAAAACCGTCGAGGTGCAGGCCGGTGGCGGGAAAATCAGAGTGGTCGCGAACGGCGCGGGCGACGTGATTTCAATCAAGATCGACAAAGAAATTGTGGACCCTAACGACGTCGAGTTTCTCGAAGAAGTGGTGTTGAGCGCGGTGCAGGGCGCGATCGAACAAGGCAAAGCACTCGCGCAATCGGAAATGTCGAAGCTTACCGGCGGAATACCCGGGCTCGGGATGTGATTGTGGTCGCGAGGAAGAAGACTGCTCCGACCACGAACACGAGCACGGCGAGATTGCGAAACCAATTGATGACGATCGGCCAGTCGGGATGGCCGATGAAATCCCAGCGGCCTAACAACCACGGGTTGCCGCAAAGGTAGGCGTAGAGCGCGTAAATGTACACGCTCGTGAGCAAAACCGCGGGCGCGGCGAACCAGACCGGCAGCAGGAACCAAAACGGCAGCGACCAGGCAAAATATTGGAACGACCAGCCGTCGCTAAACGCATAAATGATGACGTAGCTGATGCCGATGGTCGCGCCGAGATCGGTGCAAGATCGACAATGTCGACGCAGCCACGCCATGGCGATTGCGAGCGCGAATGCGATTAGCCAACTGTGCTCGAGGAACCACAGAATCGGCGCGTGTGTCAGCGTCGGCCATTTTTCGGGCGACGCGATGATTGAAAATAATATCACGCGCGGTCCCCACGTCGGCACGCCGGCAGTGGTGTGAAGATTCTGCGCGCGATAACCGAAAACATTTTGCCAGACGATGGGTGCGTCCTGGACAAGCGCGGGAACATGCGTCGACAAGCCGACCACCATGATGAGGCCGAGAAAGACGAAACGCTGGCGCCATTTCGGAATGGCGAAGGTCAACGCTGGAATCGCGACGATGATCGGTAACTTAATCCAGAGGCTGACACCGATCGCGGCCGCGGCAGCGACGATTCGATTGTTCGACAACGACACGACCGCGAGCAGAAGGAAAAACGCAATGGCCGAGTCGGTGTTGCCATGATACGCCGAAAGAATCATTGAAAGCGGATTGATCCAGTAGATTGCGACGAGAAGAAACCGGGACGCGCTTTGGCCTAACAAAATGAGCAGGAGCAAGGCGCTCGCGGCGTCGATTAATGCGAACGGCGCGCGCAGCCAAATGCGGAACGGAACTCCGGTCGCATCCGCAGCGCGGACGAGCAATGCTTCTATTTCGCTGATGAACGGCGGGTGATTCGCTGTTGGATCGACATGGTAGTGACCGACGACGCCGTGAGCGACCACGTCGCGCGCGTGTCGCTCCCAAATTTCGACGTCCTGCGTGCCTTGCGTAAAGACAACCAGATAAATTCGAATGACAGCGCCGACAGCGATGACGAACCAAAACCAAACTGGCGCGCCTTTAAATAGCGTGCGCAGTTCGGCGATGGCGTTCATAGACGCAAACTTCGCGCACACCTAAGATCGACATCTTCTCTGCGAGCCGATCGAATTTGTCGCCGAGCTGCGCGTGCGAATGCGCGTCGGACGCGGTCGTGAATGGAATCCCCTTCTCCAGCGCAAGCCTGACAAGCTCATCGGCCGGATAATTTTCGTTCACCGGTTTGCGCCAGCCGGCGGTGGAAAGCTCGATCGCGAGATTGCGCGAGCGAACGAAATCGAAGGTCTCGTTCACGAGCGAATGCATCGGCGCATCCGGCCGATGGCCGTGAATTTTTACAAGATCGACATGAGCGAGACAATCGATGAGTCCAGTGGCGGCGATTTCGCGGACGCGTTGAAAATAATCGGAATAGACATTGTCGATCTTGCGCGAATCGAATTGCGTTGCGCCGGCCGGCACTTCGTCGAACATCTGGTCGTCGCGATACAAGTAATGAACCGAGCCGAGAACAAAATCGAGGCGGTCCCAGTTTTTCTCGGTCCACTTCCGACCCGCCGCTGAAGTTTCCGGATCGTTATCGAGCTCGATACCGGCGCGAATTTTCACGTCCGGATTTTTTTCGCGCAGTTTTTCGATTTCATTGAAATCAACGCCGGGATGAAAGCGATCGTGATCGGTGAACGCAATGTCGCGCAGCCCGCGCGCGCGCGCACTGTCGATCCACGGCTGCAAAAGTTCCTGCGTGTAGGGCGTGGTGCGATGGCCCTGTGGATGACTGTGGTAATCGCTGAACAGCCGCGCACTCACGGCGCCGTGAGGAACTTCTGCCGCACCCGCAGCTCCGGATATTTCGGGAAGAAAACTTCGATGCTGTAAACTTTGTCCGGCGCGAGCTCACGCGTCGAAATTTTTTCGTTGTACTCGATTTGCTCCTGCGGGTTGATCAGCAACGTGCTCGGCTTGTCTTTGAAGACGCGGTTCTCCGACCATTTCGTCAAAACGACGTCGGCCGAGTTGAGCAAGTAAATCTCGATGCGCTGTTCGTTAGGGAAATCCATGTTCACGGCTTTTTTGCCTTTGTTGGTGGCGGTGAACTTCACGCTGAGCTGACGAACTTCGGAAAGTTTCAGTGGCTGCGGCACAATTTCGAGATTCAAGACCAGGCCGCGCAGGCGCGGATTTCGAACTTCCTGCTGCGCCGGAGCGCCGCCACCGAAGGGATGCAGCACGCGGCCGAACCAACTTCGTTTCGCCGCCGGCGTTTCGCGCGAAGTTTCCGGCGCGTTCGGCATGGCCGTATCGCTGGCCGCCCCTTCGCTCGATGTCGATCTTTCATCGGGCGCGGCGGTCGGCGTTTCGTCCTGAGCGATTGCGGCAGCGCACGCAAGCGCGATTAACCAGAGTGCAAGACAGCGTTTCATTGGGCAGCGGGGGTTAAACAGCAAACGTTGCAAATCCTGTCAAACGCTTTATCAAGGCGCGATGCGACGGATGCTGGTAATCGCGGCTCTCCTCGCCTGCATTTGTGCCGCCGCGTCGGCCAAACCGCGGCACTGTGTTTTCCGTGTTCATGCGGAGGCGAACCAGCGCGACACCGGCGTTTTCGCCAGCGCGGTGCACGCGCAGCTTTCCGGCAAAGATGTGGCGATTGAAAAAATACCGCGCATCTCCGAGCAGGACGTGATCGGATTCACGGCGTATCCCCACGGCAACGGTGATTTCGGCGCGCTTCTGCAACTCGATGAACATGGACGTTTGACGTTGGATACGCTCAGTCTCGAACGTCGCGGCGGTTATGTCTTTATTTTTGTGAACGGCCGCGTCATTACCGAAATGCAGATCGACAAACGCGTGTCGGACGGAAAAATCTACATCGCCTCCGGCCTAACGAACGCCGACGTCGCGCTCATGAAAAAAGATTGGCGGCCGATCGGGAAAAAGCGGCGGTGATGATGCGAAGCGTTTGCGCAGGTCTCGCATTGCTTCTGTGCGTGCAGCTCCGCGGCATGGCGCAAGATCAACATGACGATCTTGCATAACCCACCTCGAATGACGCGCTCTTCCGCGACGACGGCGGACCGGAATTTTACCAATACATCGAGCGCGATTATCACGGCGAAAAATCGACGCCATGGGAAGGCGGCCGCTACGGTTTCGTGCGCGACCCGCAGCAAACTTCCGGTGGAATTGTTTACACGCGTTTTCACGAAGGCATCGACATCAAACCGCTCGAGCGCGACGCAAACGGCGATCCGCTGGACGAGATTCACGCCATTGCCGACGGCAAAGTCGTGCACGTGAATCCGGTTGCGAGTTATTCGAACTACGGCCGCTACGTCGTCATCGAGCATCGATTCGACGGCTGCAATTACTACAGCCTTTACGGCCATCTCAGCACGATCAGCGCGAAAGTCGGCCAGCGCGTGGCGAAGGGTGAGAAGATCGCGGTTATGGGATGGACCGGCGTGGGCATCAATCGCGAGCGCGCGCATGTGCATCTCGAATTGAATCTGTTGCTCAGTCACAAATTCGAATCGTGGCACGACGCGGTGCATCCCCACGATCCGAACCACAACGGGATTTACAACGGAATCAATGTCAGCGGTCTCGACATCGCGCGGCTCTATCTCGCCTTGCGCAAGAATCCCGGCCTAACGATTCCAGAATTCATGCGCGAAGAAGAAGTGTTCTACAAAGTCGCGTTGCCGCGCAGCGGACATTTCGAATTGCCGCGCAATTATCCGTGGATGATCGCGCGCACGCCGGACACGCACACGCAGTCGTGGGAAGTTTCGTTCGCGCGTTCTGGATTGCCGTTGAAGATCGAAGCGAGCGCGAAACAAGCGCGCGCACCGGAATTAACCTGGGTCAAGAAAACGGCGGCGAACGCGTCTGACCTAACGATTAACAAAGTGACCGGTCGCGGTGGACGCGGACAGCTCACGCTCGAAGGCGTGACGACGATGCGCTTGCTGACCTGGCCGGACTAACACGAAGTCGGCTTCTTCTGCGCATTCGCGACCGCGTGCGGGATCGCGCCGATGACAAAACCGAGGCATTCGATCGCGCCACTCGGCTTTCCCGGAAGCGCGATGACTAACGCAAGATCGACAACTGCCGCCATGTTCCGCGAAATGATCGCGTTCGGCGTAATCGCCATCGACTGCGCGCGCATCACTTCACCGAATCCCGGCAATTCCACGCGCATAATTTCGCGGATTGCTTCCGGCGTCACATCGCGTTCCGAGATTCCCGTTCCACCAGTCGTTAGGATCAATCCGCAACCTTGCTGTGAAAACGAGCGAATCGTTTCCTGAATTCGCGCGCGATCGTCCGGCACAATCGCTTCACTCAAAACCTGCCAGCCTTTTTCTTCCGCGAATTTCTTCAGCGCTGGTCCGCCAAGATCGACATATTCTCCTGCGCTCGCCCGATCGGAGACCGTGATAATGCCGCAAACGGTCTGCATTTACTGTTTTCGCTTCTCGACGAGATGAACGTCCGAGATGCGCATTTCTTTATCGACCGCTTTGCACATGTCGTAAATCGTGAGCAACGCGACCGCGACGCCGGTGAGCGCTTCCATCTCGACACCGGTTTGCGCGATCGTGCGCGCGGTGCACGTCACTTCGGCGCCATCGCGCGAGAGGACGATGTCGATCTTAACGTCGCTTAGCGGAATGGTGTGGCAAAGCGGAATGAGATGCGGCGTTTGTTTGGCGGCTTGAATTCCGGCGATGCGCGCGGTCGCGAGCACGTCGCCCTTCGCGATCTCATTCTTCCGCACAAGATCGACAGTTTCCTTTCGCAGCGAAATTTTTCCCGATGCGATGGCAGTGCGCGCGCTTTGCGCTTTCGCCGAAACATCGACCATCTGTGCGCGACCGTCGCCGCCGACGTGCGTGAGCCGTTTCATCCGCCGATCGCGATCATTCGGCGGTTCGGCTGATAGTTTTCGCGGAAATCGTGCTGCAATGGTTTCCGGTCGACGACGTCGAGGAAGAGTTGGCGGAGCTCGTCATCGTTCGCGCCAGCGCGCAGCGGCGTGATGATGTCGAACTCGAGCGCGCTTCCGAGACACGGCCGCAATTTTCCGTCGCAGGTGAGCCGCAGTTTGTTACAGCTCTCGCAAAAGTGCAGGTTTGTTAGGGCGCCGATGAAGCCGATGCGCTGATTGCGATTTGGAATTTGGTAGTAGGTCGCCGGCCCGTTCGTGCGAAATCCCGGCTCAGGAATTAACTCGCCGAATTCTTTTTCGATCAGCCGGCGCGCATGCAAGATGGACATGAAGTTTTCGTCGCTCAAAACTTCGGTCGT
>JBEEGX010000051.1:0-6457 GCA_041167105.1 Verrucomicrobiota bacterium | reverse complement strand
ATGCAGCGTCCACGGATATTCGGCGGGCGAAGCCATGGCGGCGAACCAGATTTGCCAATCGATGCGCGGCTGATATGGCGCGACGAACGGCGGCCGGCGGTTCGGGTCGCCTGGCTTCGCTTTGAATTCGTATTCCTTCCATTTCGTGTCGCCGGTGATGAATGTGTCATCGGTTCCTTCGAACACAATTTCGAAGCGCTCTTTGCCGACCGCGCCGAATGCGCCGTAGGTGTTGACGAGATCGAAAGGATCGAACGATGCGTTCATCGCCTGCCGATTCGAAAACAAATTCGTCACCGGCGCGATGCTCAGCCACGCCACTAAGATCGACAATGCAACGGCGAAGCCGAATTGAACGCGCGACGGCTCGGCATCTTGCCTAACAAAACGATCAGGCAAAATTCGTCGCCAGAAGCTGTCGTCGAAACAGGCGAGGCACGGAACGATGGTGACGTAATTTAAAAACGAAAGGTTGCCACTGATGATGAGAAAAATTTGAAACGTCACCAGCAACATTCCCGCGATATGACGCGCGTGCCGCGGGCCGAACGCGAACCAGGGCGCAATCAACTCGACCAAATGATTCCAGCCCGTGCCGAATTTGTGAAACCACCATGGCGCGAAATGCAGATAGCGGCTGATCGGATTCGGAATCGGTTGCGTTTCGTAATGATAATAAAGACAGGTGAGATCGCGCCAACATTCGTCACCGCGAATTTTGATGAGACCGGCGCCGATCATGATGCGAAATGCGAGCCAGCGAAAAAGCCAGATTACGAGCAGCGGTGGCGGAGTTTTCGGAAATGGCCGCGCATCGAGCAGCGGACAAAGAAAGATCGCGAGGAAGCCAGTCTCAAGCGTCTGCGTTTCCCAACCATAGCCGTACCAAATTTGCCCTATGTGGACGATGGACATGTACATCGCCCACAAGATCGACATGATGATGGCGTTGGCGTATCCGGCCACTACGCCTAACGACAGCGCGAATCCAAGCCAGGCGAAGATCGACAATGCGTGATCGGAAATTCCGAGCCAAAACAGCGTTGGCAAATGCCACATGGCCGAAGCGCCGGAGTCGAAATGTGATTGCACGCGTTCGAGAAACTGCTGGGCCGGTGTCAAGCCATGTTCGCCGATGAGCGGCACGAGTTGGTTGATCGCGACGAGAAACGCGACCGCGTAGACGAAACCCATCAATCGCAGAATGACGAAGCGGGTGAGCTGATACTCTTTGCCGCTGGCGAAAACTTTCTCCGCGATACGGCTGTTCATCGAGAAAACGTTCAACGCTCAACATCCAACGTCCAACGCCAATGAAAACTGCCAGGGGGGAGAGTTGAACTCCCGACCAAGGGCTTATGAGTCCCCTGCTCTACCACTGAGCTACCCTGGCGCGAGCGAGAAGATTCAATCGCACGCCGCGCGGTGTCAACGCAGCGGGCCGAGCTGTAGCGGCGGTCTATGACCGTCGCAAACTTTCCGAACAAAAACGGCGACGCTCATAGAGCGCCGCTACAGAAGAGTAGATGTCGATCTACTCCTTCTTCGAAATATACGGCGCGAGATCTTTTTCGCCGCCGCGCACCGCGGCCATAAAACAAACCCCGTTTTGTTCCCTAACGACCCCAGTCCAGCGGTCTTGATCGACATAACGCCAGCCGGTGAAATGTTTCACCGCGCCGGTCTTGGCATCGCGCTCGGCCGGAAAGAGGAAACACTGCATGCGTTTATCGACGAGCCATATTTGGCCGACGCGGTCGCCTTCTTCATCGTCGAAGACGCGACAGCCGAGCGTCTTTAATTCGGCGAACTCGGCCGGCACGTCGTAATGCGGCAGGCGATGTTTCATGAAGAAGTAATCGCCTAACGAACCGGCTTCGGTCTTGACCGGATCGAGAATCACGGATTTGGCCGAGGCCGCAACCGTTAGCAGATGCTTCGCCTTCGCTTCACCGGGAAATTCGTTGAGGCGCTCGATTGTTTTGTAAACGAAAATGCCGGCGATGACGGCAACGGCGATGCCGATCGCAACCACGACCGGATTTTCCAGCATCTGTTTCCAGGTGCGCCGCGGCGCGGCGACAAACGTGCCTTTGGATAGCCACTCGGTGACTTCGTCCGGAATTGCGATCGCTTCGGCGACGGACGCGATGGCGCGATCGAACGCGCGTTGATGCGCGAAGTCGTCAGCTTTGCGCACGCGGAACACTGCCGCGCGCATGGCGCGATCGCTGATGCGCGCGTCATTGAACGGCGCGCAGTTCACGAACATGCGCTGGCGGCGCGTGAGGCGCGGCATTTTCACGCGGGCAACCCGCCGCCGCCGAGGCTTTGGCGGGCGGGCTCCTCGATGTGTTCGTCGTGCGGGAAGCTGGCGTTGAGCCATGCTTGGAACTGCTGACGCGCGTTGCCTAACAACTTCGCCAGCTCATTCGTTTTCAATTCGGTGAGGGCGAGAAGTTCCTCGTGCGAAAATTCGTCGAGGTAAAAAAGCGCAAGCGCGCTGCGTTGCGGATCGGGCGCGCCGGAAATCCAAATGGCGAGCTGCGCCGGCTCGAGCTTCGCGATTTGCACCGCGGCGTCGGCATCGACCGGATGCGCTTGCATTTCCATCTCCTCCGATTGCAAACCGGCCTCGCTGATTTCGAGGCAACGATCGCGCGCGTCGCGAAAAAGCCAGAGCCGGTCTTTCGGCATCTCGCCCGCAGCGGCGCGCAACGCGGCATCGTGCATGACGGCTTCGAAAACCTCGAGCGCCTTCGGGGCGTCGCCGAGCATGAGGAAACAAAACCGGTACAGCTGCGGCAGGCTTTGACTCGGAAGACTCGCTTTCTCCAAAACTGCGCGACTTTACGCGCCGTCGTAAGATCGACAAGAGTAGATGTCGATCTTGCACATGTCGATCTTGCGACTGCCTCGTTAGGCTGCGGGAGCGAATCGCTCGAGCGCGCGATGGAGTTGCTCGAAATTGATCGGTTTGACCAGGTGGGCGAGAAAACCGGCCTGTTCGCTGCGGGCGAGATCTTCCGCCATGCCGTAACCGCTCAAGGCGATGCCGTGCAATCCGTATTCGTTGCTCAATCTCAACATCAGATCGATGCCGCTGCCATCGGGCAGACCGAGATCGCTGATGACGAAATCGAATTTGTGATTGGCCGCGAGGCCGAGCGCGTCGTGGATACTCGAAGCGCAATGCACGTGGTGGCCTCGTTGCCGAAGGAGAGCGGTGATGACGTTCAGCGTCGCCTCGTGGTCTTCCACGACGAGAAGCCGACACGATTTGCCCGCGGCGTGATTGCGTTCGGTTGAAAGCGATTGCGTGGCGGCCAGCGCGATAACGGTGTCGAGCTCGATGGTGAAAACAGCGCCGCGATTCAACCCGGCACTTTCGGCGCGAATGGTTCCGCCATGAAGATCGACAATCGCTTTTGAAATGGACAGTCCGAGACCGAGACCGCCGCCCGCATGCAACTGCCGGCCGGCGCCTTGTTGGAACGCGCGAAAGATCAATGGCAATGTTTCCTGGTCGATACCAATGCCGTTGTCGACGACGGTGAGAGTTAATTTTCCAGGAGCGGGATTGGTGGTGCGAACAACGATGCGACCTTGCGCGGGCGTAAATTTGATCGCGTTCTTGAGTAGATTCCAAAACACCTGATGCAAGCGCGCGGCGTCGCCGGCGACATGGAAATCCGCGGCGGTCAATTCAAGATCGAGATGGATCGGTTTGGAAAATGCGTCGCCGCGGACAATTTGCTCGGTGTGCTGAAGGAGCGAATGCACGTCGACCGGATCGGAGACAACGAGATTGAGTTTGCCGTGTGAAACGCGTGTCAGGTCGAGCAAATCATCGATCAAGCGTGCTTCGAGTTCGATATTACGCCGCATCATGCCGAGCTGCTGGCGCAATTCCGGATCGAGGGTCGCTTTTTGTTCGAGCGCCGCGGCCGACATGAGCACCGGAGTAAGCGGCGTGCGCAATTCGTGAGAAAGCGCGGCGAGAAAATTGTCCTTGGCATGGTTGGCGCGCTCGGCTTCGTCTCGCGCATCGGTCAACTCGGTGGCGCTATTTTCCAGCGCGGCGGCGCGGTTGGCCATAAATCGAATTTCGCGAACGCCGCGCAGACACGAAATGACGAGAAAAATATCTTCGAATATGACCCAGCCGGCGTGCTCGATCGACCGCCATGGGCTCGCGGCCAGGACGCCATAGACCGAGTAAGGCCAGTAAATTCCGCGAAGAATATGATCGATGTAAACGATGATGGTCGCGGGAATCAGCACGCGCCAATCGCGATAAAACGAGAGAATGACTAACGAGCCGAAGACATGAAAATGCGTTTCGATGCGGCCGCCCGTAAGATCGATCAACAGCGCCGACATGAGCATTTGCGCCACCGCGATGACGTAGCGAGTCGCTGTTGCGCCCGGCCATGCCCGCGTCATCCAGATTGGAAAAACACTGATCACGCCGCCGATAAAAATTGCGGCCCACACATGGAAATGAATCTGACTCGATTGGCCGCTCCAGGTCCGAGGCGAAACGACGAGCGCAATGACAATGGCCGCGACCCATTGCACCACCATCAACCGCGCGAAAAGTCGATCGGTATTGCGGAATATCTCTTGTCGATGTTGCTGGAAAAGCTCCTGCGCTCGGTCGGACCATGCGCTCGGCGGCGCGAGTTCGTGTTCAGCGGCAGGCATCTGAGTCGGCTTCGTGCAGCAGACCCTATTCCAGTTGGTTAGGCTGCCGCCATCTCAAAACTCGGCGCTGCCCGGAGTGCGCGCGAATGGAATGACGTCGCGAATGTTTGAAACGCCGGTGACGAACATGAGCATGCGTTCGAAGCCGAGACCGAAACCGGCGTGCGGCACGGTGCCGTAACGGCGAAGATCGAGATACCATTTGTAATCGTCGAGATCCATTTTGTGATCGCGCAGATTTTTCTCGAGCACGTCGAGTCGTTCTTCACGCTGACTGCCGCCGACGATCTCGCCGATGCCGGGAACGAGCACGTCCATCGCGGTCACGGTCTTGTTGTCGTCATTCAAGCGCATGTAGAACGGCTTAATTTCTTTCGGGTAATTGAAAACGGTGACCGGACACTTGAAATGTTTCTCGGTGAGCCAGCGCTCGTGTTCCGATTGCAGATTCAATCCGTACTCGACCGGGAACTCGAATTTCTCGCCGCTCTTTTTTACAAGATCGACAGCTTCGGTGTAGGTGATGCGCTGGAAGGGCCGCTCGACCACGAAGTCGAGTCGCGCGATTAAATCCTTGTCCACGAATTTCGCAAAGAGTCCGAGCTCTTCTTCGCACGTGGATTGAATCGCGTAGACCAAATACTTCACGAGCTGCTCCGCCAAATCCATGTCGGCCTGCAAATCGGCGAACGCCATCTCCGGTTCGATCATCCAAAACTCGCTCGCGTGCCGCGATGTGTTCGAGTTCTCGGCGCGGAAGGTCGGGCCGAAGGTGTAAACTTTCGAAAGTGCACACGCGAACGCTTCGGCTTCGAGCTGACCGCTCACGGTCAAGTATGTCGATCTTGCGAAGAAATCTTTCGTGTAATCGATCAGAGCGTCTTTTGTTTTCGGCGGATTTTTAAGATCGAGGTTCGTGACGCGAAACAATTCGCCGGCGCCTTCGCAATCGCTGCCGGTAATGATAGGTGTGTGCACGTAAACGAAACCGCGTTCCTGAAAAAATTGGTGAATGGCGAAGGCGAGACGGCTACGCACGCGAAAAACGGAGCCGAAAAGATTTGAGCGCGGACGGAGGTGGGCGATCTCGCGCAAAAATTCCGGCGTGTGCCCTTTCTTCTGCAGCGGATAGGAATCATCCGCCAGACCGACGATGTCGATCTTGCGCGCAATCAGTTCCCATTGCTGGCCTTTGCCCTGCGATGCGACGAGCTCGCCTTCGACTTTGAGCGAAGCGCCGGTCGTTAGGCACTGAACGTCCGCGTAATTCTCGAGCGAATCGCGCGCGATGATTTGCAAATTGCGCAAAGACGAACCGTCATTGAGTTCGATAAACGAAAAATCTTTCGAGTCGCGGCGCGTCCGCACCCACCCTTGCAGCAGCAGGCTGGCGACGGGCGAAGTTTTGTTAAGCGCGTCTTTGACGGAAGTGGCGGAACTCACGTCATGAAGTTGGCGGAGGATCGCGATTCGACAAGTAAAACGGTGTGTTTCATTGACATGCGCCGCGGTTCACCACACAATTCACGGCAACTTCGCGAAAAATTCGCGGTTCAACTTCTACTCTATGAAACTATTCCTCAGCCTCTCCCTATCCCTCGCGATGACGATGTCGATCTTCGCGCAATCCAGTAGCGACTCGACGAAAACGCGTCCGACGGTCGATAACGCAAGCGTCATCGCTCAGCTTAAAGGCGATCCACTAAGCATCTCCGCAAAGACAAAACCACCACAAGGCAAAAAGATCGAT
>JBEEGX010000050.1:0-3381 GCA_041167105.1 Verrucomicrobiota bacterium | reverse complement strand
TGCCGAAAAGAAGAACTAAAGCTGCGAGCAGAGCGGTCGTGATTTCGGCGAGCACTGGTCGCGGAGTCGGCGCAGATGCGATTGTCGATCTTTCATCAACGAAGACGGCTTTGAGCACGATCAGATAATAATAGAGCGAGATGAGGCTGCCGAAGAGCGCGAGCGCGACGAGCCAGAGCAGGCCGTGATTGGCGCCGGCGCGAAATGCGACGCTGAAGAGATAGAACTTGCCGAAAAATCCGGCGAGCGGCGGCAAACCTGCGAGCGACAACATGAAGATCGACATGCAGGCCGCGAGCAGCGGCGACCGTTTGCTGAGTCCGGCGAAATTTTGCAGATCGTCGCCCCCGGTTTGTCGCCTAACGAAGCCCACGACGGCGAATGCGCCGATCAATGTGAACGCGTAGATGGTGGTGTAAAAAAGCGTGGCCGAGAATCCGTCGCGATCGCCGGCGATGAGACCGAGCAACGTGTAGCCGCCGTGCGCCACCGCGGAGTAAGCGAGCAAGCGGCGCACGTTCGTTTGCGCGAGCGCGACGAAATTGCCTAACAAGATCGACAGGGCCGCGAGCACGGCCAGAATTGGCGACCAGCCGGCGATCATCGCATGCCAATCGGCGCTGCCGCGCGCGGGCGCGAAGCCGACGAGTAGAATTTTTCCGAGCACGACGAAAGACGCGACCTTCGATCCGGAGGCGATGAATGCCGCGCTCGGGATCGGGCCGCCTTGATAGGCATCCGGCGCCCAAAGATGGAACGGCGCGGCCGCAATTTTGAATGCGAAACCGACCAGGGTCATGACGATGCCGGCGGCGAGCAGCGGTTGCGGCGTGGTGACGGAAAGTTTCTGCGCGACGACAGCGAGCGAAGTCGAGCCGGCCATTCCGTAAATGAAGCTGATGCCGAAAAGGGTGAACGCGCTGGCGGTGCTGCCGAAGAGAAAATATTTCAGACCGGCTTCGGCGGAGTAGATGTCGATCTTGTCGAACGCGGTCATGACGTAGAGCGACAGGCCTAACAACTCGAGGCCGATGAAAATGGTGAGCAGCTCTTCGCTGCCGACGAGCAACATCAATCCGACGCAGGCGAGCAAAAGGATTGCGACGTATTCGGCGTGATGACGCAGCGACGTTTCCGAATGCGCGAGCGCCAGGGTAAAGAACGCAAGAACGAGACAGATGATCTTGAAGAGCGACGTGAGCGGCGAAATCACCAGCATTCCGCCGAACAGCGTGGCGTGCGACGGCAATCGAAGCACGTTTGTGATCGCGAGCGCGAGTCCAACCATGGCAAGAATGGTGATGGTGGCGGTGGTTTTGCGGTTCGTTAGGCCGAGCGCGAGAACGACCAGCGCCGTGAGGACGACCGTCGCTTCCGGCCATGCCAGTCTCAGCAGGTCGAGATAGCTCATTGCAAAAACTTCATCGATTGCACGGCCGGCATGATGCGATCGAACAAGAGCTTCGGATAAATGCCGACGGCTAATGTGGTGAACATCAACAACGACGCGCCGATTTTTTCAGGGAGCGTGATGGGTTCGAAAGTTTGGGACGACACGGAGGTCGTCCCTCCATCGTCGAAGAAGGTGCGTTTCAAGGCGCGCAAAGTGAACGCGGCGACGAGCACCATGCCGACGCCGGTGATCCAGACCGCGAGCGGATACGATTTCCATGCGGCGATGAGAATGGTGATTTCGGCGGCGAATCCGCTGAACCCGGGAATGCCCATGGATGCGGCCGAGCCAATCGTAAATGCGAACGCGGCGAACGGAAGCGCGCGGCGCAATGGCAAGATCGACAATTGATCGAGATCGCGCGTGTGGGTGCGCCGGTAAATCATTGTGCCGGCGATGGCGAAGAGAAGAGCGCCGATTACGCCATGCGAAAACATTTGCAACACGGCGCCGGAAACGCCGAGCGCAGTCGCGGTGGCGAGGCCTAACAAGACGAATCCCATGTGGCTCACGCTCGAGTAACCGATGACAAATTTAAGATCGCGTTGGCGCAGCGCGACGGCGGCGGCGTAAACGATTCCGATGACCGCGAACACCGCGATCCAGTTGCGCCACATTTGGAATCCCTGCGGAAAAATGTTCATGGCGACGCGCAGAGCGCCATACGCGCCGAGCTTCATCACGATTCCGGCGAGCAACATCGAACCGGCTGTCGGCGCGGCGACGTGACCAGTCGGCGCCCACGTGTGCAGCGGCCAAATGCCGGCGAGCACGGCGAAACCGAGAAACAAAACCGGGAAGGCCCAGGCTTGCAGTTGTGGCGGAAAGGAAAATTGCGCGAGCTGATTCAGGTCTAACGAATCGGCGCTGACGTAGGCAACGAGGATTCCGATGAAGACGAGCGCGCCGCCGAAGAACGAATACAAAGTCAACTTCATTGCGCCGTATTCCTTGTTTGTGGAACCGAAGATCGCGATCAGGAAATATTTCGGGACGATGACGAGCTCGTAAAAAACGAAGAAGAGAAATAGATCAGCCGCGAGAAAAACGCCGAACGAACCGGCGACGACGAGCAAGAGCCAGAAGAAGAATTCGTTTTGGCGAAGATCGACATCCCACGAAAAAAGAACGGCGCTGATCGCGGTGATGGCGGTGACGAGCACGAGCGTGAGACTGATGCCGTCGAGGGCGAGATGGAAATTCATGCCGAGCGCCGGCACCCATGGCACGCGCACGATGGTGTTGAAGTGCGCAAGATCGATATCGCGCGCGAAGAAGGCGGCAAGGCCGATCGTTAGATCGACAAGTGTGGTCGCGAGCGCAATCCAGCGCGACCACGCGCGCGGAAGAAACAACAGCAGCGCCGCGCCCGCGAAAGTGAGATAAATGGTCCAGGCAATCATCGGCCTGGACACGGAGCGCTCATCGGCTCTGAAGAAAGCGATGAGCTATTAGTTAATCAAGGCAGAAGCGCAGTTCAGGCCGCAGCGGCGAAAAATTTGATCCAGAGAAAAAGCAGAAGGAGCGCGCCGATGATCGACATGATGAAACCTGCGGGGTGAAACGTGGCGCCGGGTTGCGGCCGGGAAAACATTCTACCGATGAGTCCGCCGAGAATTGATCCGCCGACGCCGAGCAATGTCGTCATGATAAAGCCGAGATTTTGGGCGCCGGGCATGATGGCGCGGGCGATGAGACCGACAATGAAACCGACAATGATCGACCAGATGATGTGTAACATATTTTTGGTTTGGGTTAAGAGGCGCAGGCTACCACGCGCGCGATTTCGAAAGCCAATCTTTTCGCCGCAAGATCGACAATCACTGCGACAACGCCGTGCCGGACTTGGATTTTGCCAGCGAGATGTCGGCGCTGTTAATTGAGCCGTCTATCGTGAGGTCTTCCCGGAAGTTCGCGCTGGTGAGCGG
>JBEEGX010000049.1:0-6113 GCA_041167105.1 Verrucomicrobiota bacterium | reverse complement strand
CGAACGCGTCATTCGTTGAGTGGCCGTGCAATTCCCAATTGCGATCGAGTACGTCGAGCTCGATGCAACCGCCGACCGGCGCGCCTCCGTTAATGCGAATGGCAGCATCGCGAAAATCTGGTCCGGTTTCCCGGTTCCAGGTTCCGAATTGGACGATGTCGATCTTATCGCCCGTCACGGAAACAAATTCGCGCCCGAATTCGCCTGCGAACCAGCGCGCCTGCAATTCGAGCTCGTTCGGCACCCGCGGCGCTACGAACAATGCGCGTTCGCGGACGCGCGCGGCGTCGCGCATCTCGACATAACGACTTGTCACGCAGACGAGAATGTTACGTCGTCGCGACTTCTTCGAGATGTTTTTCCTCGAGGGGCCAGATCGGCGTGCTGACGCGCACGCGCAACTCATCCGCAATTGTTTTTACCAACCAAACGTCTGAGCGCGGAAACAGAAACGTATAGCTCGGAGATTTCGCGCCGGCCTCGGTGATGGTGAGATTTTCGGAAAGAAATTTCGGCTCGCGCGCAACGGTCGTTCGCACCACCTCGATCGTTCGTGCGAAACTGCGACGGCGTTTCTGCGGAATGAAAATCAGTTTCTTCGGGTCTTCGTTCGTCGCGATAAGCATGCCGGAAATATTCGGCCGGATTTCGCGACAACGACCGGTGATGCATGGCACGGCCCAGGCCGTGGTTTCGGCCAAAGCATTCTGGCGCATAAATTCCTCCGCCACCTGGCCCTGCAAATCGTTCGGCGGTTTCGCGGCAAGATCGACATCGGCCGGTCCGTTTAGTTTTTTCCACGCCAGCCACATCTTCACTTTCGTTGCGCGCAGAATTTTCGGCGCGAAATAAAAGAAGACGAAGATCGCGAGCGCGAAGATCGACAATGCGATGAGCGGGTTGTGATAAATGAGCGCGAGTCCGCCGAGCACCGCCACGTCCTCGCCGAAACTGAGGGCGATATTCGAGAACGGCTCGGGCGAAGTGTTGCTCGTTAGGCGCGTCGCCGCTTTCGCCGTGTGACTGATCAGGCTCGTGCCGCCGGCGAGCAACGCGATCAGCACCGTCATGGTCGGGCTCGGATGGCCGAGCACTTGAATCGCGAGGAGCGCGCCGCCGATTGGGCGAATGACAGTGTGCACCGCGTCCCACATCGAATCGACCCACGGGATTTTGTCGGCGAAAAATTCGAGCAAATACAGAATGCCGGCGACGGTGATGATCCAGGGATTGCCGAGCGCTTCGAGCGATTGGTATTGCGGCAGGAGCGTGATCCAATGGAAATGGATCGCGAGTCCGGTAACGAAAACGGTCAGGTATAAATTAATGCCGGCGAGCGCGGCCAGGCCGAGCGCGACAGCGAGGAGATTCAATCGATCCACGCGCGACTATCTGCGAAGTCCAAATGCACGGCAACATTCGACATTCGATATTCGTCATTCATAATTCGCCATGCTCGACATTCGCCTCATTCGCGAGAAGCCGGATTTCGTGCGCGAACGCGTGGCCACCCGCGGCGGCGGGGACGAAGCGAAGATCGACGAAATTCTCCGACTAGATGTCACGGTTCGCAAAGCGCAGACGGAATTGCAAAAGCTTTATGCGGATCGAAATCGGCTTAGCAAGGAAATCGGCGCGAAGCGCGGCAAGGGTGAAACAACGACAGACCTTGTCGATACCGTCAATTCCGTCGCGAAGCAGATCAATGAGTTCGAAGCTAAAATGTTTGATGAGGGAAGTGAACTGCTCCAGCAAAAGATCCTTCTCGAAATTCCCAATTTGCCGCACGCGAACGCGCCGATTGGGAAAGACGCGAGCGCGAATGTGGTCGTGCGCAGTTGGAGTGAGAAGCCGAAGCTCGCCGGCAAGGTTCTCGATCATGTCGCGCTCGGAACGAAGCTAAAATTGTTCGATCTGGAGCGCGCCGCGAAATTGAGCGGCAGCGGATTCATCTGCTTCACCGGCGCGGGCGCAAAACTCGAGCGCGCGCTCATCAACTTCATGCTCGAGCTGCACACGCGCGAGCACGGCTACATGGAAATCAGTCCGCCGTTTCTCGTTAGGCGCGATTGCATGATTGGCACAACGCAATTGCCGAAGTTCGAGGAGGACATGTACGGCTTGGAGAACGGCGAGTTGTTTCTCGCGCCGACGGCGGAAGTGCCGGTGACGAACTTCCATCGCGAGGAAATTTTGGCGATTGTCGATCTTCCAAAAAAGTTTGCGGCTTACACGCCCTGTTTTCGGCGCGAAGCCGGATCGGCTGGACGCGAGACGCGCGGAATTATTCGCGTACATCAATTCGACAAAGTCGAGTTGGTCAAGATTACGTCAGCGGAAAATTCGTACGACGAACTCGAAAGCCTAACGAGCAATGCCGAGCGCGTACTGCAATTGCTCGGCTTGCATTATCGCGTGATCGAGCTGTGCACGGGCGATATCGGATTTGGTTCCGCGAAAACCTACGACATCGAAGTGTGGTCGCCGGGGCAAAACGCGTATCTCGAAGTTTCGAGTTGCTCGAACTTTGAAGACTTCCAGGCGCGGCGGATGAATCTTCGTTACAAGGACGCGGACGGGAAAAACAAATTCTGTCACACGCTCAACGGTTCCGGTCTCGCGCTGCCACGATTGTTCGCCGCGCTGATTGAAAGTTATCAGCAGCCGGACGGCTCGGTTGCTTTGCCGGAAATTCTGCTGCCCTACTTCGGCTCCGCTAAGATCGACAATTAAAGCAGCTCAAGCTGCCCGCGTTCGGTCTCGCCGACCGCTTCGGCTTGGTTAGGCAACGATAGTTCAAATCCGAGCCGCTGCGCGATGCGTTGACAAGTCTCCGGCGCGAATCCTTCGAAGTGATTGCTGGCGAATGCCCACACGTTCCGCACTTCGCCGAGGTGCCGCTGAATTTTCAACGACCAACTTTCGAGTGCGGCCTCGCGTTTCCACAAAAGTTTCTCGTAACGATGCACGAACAAACCCTCGCGATCGTATTTCGTGGCGTAATCGCCTAACAAGCGCAGATAGATGAAGTCGGTGGTGAGTGGGAGAAATTCGAAGGGCGCGAGATTTCGCTCGTTGAGTGGACTGGTGTCGGCCCAAACCCATGCGATGCGAAATTTTTCGAGCAAGCTAATAAATTGCGGCCGATGCCAGCCGGGATTTCGAAACTCGATGGCGTAACGAAAATCGCGCGGGAGTTGTTTGAGAAAATTGCGCAGCGCGGTTTTGCCATCCTTCGGCGTGAATGAGGGCGGCAGTTGAATGAGGATCACGCGCAGTTTCGCGCTGAGCGGCTCAAGCGCGTTGAGAAAGCCATTCAATTGTTCACTGCAATCGTGCAGCCGGCAGACATGCGTGATCTCGCGTGGCAATTTGCAGACGAATCGAAAGGACGCCGGCGTGAGCTCGACCCAACGGCGCACCGTTTCCTCACTCGGCACGCCGTGAAAGGTGGAATCGACTTCGACGGCCGAAAGATAACGCGCGTAAAATTCAATCCAGTTCGATTGCGGAAGATCAGGCGGATAAAACGCGCCGCGCCATTCGTCGTAGCTCCACGCGCACGTGCCAATGCGGATTTTCTGCTGATCGTTCAGGTTCAATGCAGCCCCAAAACGAATCGTAATTGCGCACGAAAGAAGATGTCGATCTTAGACGATGTCGATCTTGCGAGACGTCGCCTGCCACGGCCAATCCCTTGACGCGTTCGCTATCGCATCTACGGTCAACAGCCCCATGGATTTCACGTTCCGCCCTCTCTTTGTTGCCTGCGTGCTGAGCGCATTTATGAGCGCTCCGCTCGGCGCCGCCGTCATCTTTAAGCCCGGCGAAAAGGCCAAATATGTCGCGCCGGGCGAAGAGGAAATCAGCGGTAATGCGGGAGAGCTTTTCCATGTTGCGCAGGAAGCGGAAACGAAGCACAACCTGAAGCGCGCGATCCGAGCGTATCGCACGTTATACAAAAAATATCCGAAGGACGCGCTCGCGCCCGGCTCGGCCTACAAGTGCGCCCAACTGCAGGAGCAGACGAAAGATTATCTCGCCTCCGCCGAATCTTACCGCTGGCTCATGGAAAAATATCCGAGCGACATGCATTTCGAGGAAGCGATCGACGGATTGTTTCGTATCGGCGAGATGTATTTGAACGGGAAGAAAATCAAGGTGCTCGGCATTTCGGTGGCGAATGCGCACGACCGCGCGGTCGAAATTTTCGCGGCGATCATCCGCAACGCGCCTTTCGGCAAATACACCGCGCGCGCGCAACTCGACATCGGCCTGGCGCGGGAGAAGGACGGCGCGAACGACGCCGCCATTCAGGCGTATCAGGCGGTGGTCGACAAGTTCCCTAACGATCCGGTCGCAGCCGATGCGCAATATCAAATCGGTTACATTTGGTTCACGGCCGCGCGCGGCGGAACGAAGGATTTCGCGGCGACAGACAAAGCGAAGACCGCGTTCCAGGATTTTCTATTCCGTTTCCCGAATAGCGAGAAGGCCGCGCAGGCGCGCGCCAACCTCAATCAGTTGCAGAAGAAAACGACTTCAACCGCGTTCACCATCGCGAAATTTTACGACAAGATAAAAGCGTATCGCGCGGCGGTTATCTATTATAACGAAGTCATTCGGACGCAGCCGGGCTCGAGCGAAAGTGCGCAGGCGCAGAAACGCATCGATCAGTTGCGCGCGAAAGTCGGTGAGGCTGCGATTGAACCGCCGAAAGTGGATGCCGCCGCGGCCGCGAAAAAGAAGGACGAAGAGCGTGGGAACAAAACCGCGAAAGGTGGACCAGCCATGCGCGGTTCGGCTAATGAAGTCGCGCCGTTGCCACCGCCCGAGACCGATCCTGCATTGCCGCCGCCCGCGTCCTTAATGCCGGACAACACGACCGCGCCGGCCGATGAATCTAGCGCGACATCGTCCGATACATCGACATCATCGGAATCATCCCCGGCGGCGGATGCGTCGGCATCGCCGGTGCCGTGATAAAATTCGCGAGCGCGGTTTTGCTTTCGTTAGGCCTGAGCGGCTGCGCCGGCTATCACATCGGTCCGGTCAAGCCTAACTACCTCGCCGACGTTCATACCATCGCTGTGCCGACATTCAAGAACACCACCATCGTGCCGCGGGTCGAAGCGCTCGTGACCGACACCGTGATCAAACAATTTCAGCAGGACGGCACATTTAAGATCGCGAGCGAACATAATGCCGACGCCAGACTCGAGGGCGAAATCGTGCGCATCACGCGTTCCCCTGCGCGTTCGGTGAGGGGCAATGTTCTCGCGACCGCCGAATTCAATCTTTCCGTGCACGTGAAATACAAACTCGTCGGCCGCGACGGCCAGCAGATCGGGCCGGGCGGCGATGTCGGCGGTTCGACCAGCTTTTTCGTGAGCATGGATGTGACGACCGATGAACGCCAGGCGTTGCCGCTGGCCATAGAAGAACTCGCCACTCGACTCGTTAGCCAACTCAGCGAAGGTTGGTAAACGATGCCGGCCAAAGGCGAAGCAAAGCTCTGGGATATTCTTAACGACAAGCTCGACATGTTGCGCGCAAGCAACCGCTATCCCGAAGCGGTGCGCATCGCCGAGACGATTGTCGATCTTGCCAAACGCGCTTTCATCGACGACCCGACGCGGCTCTCCATTAGTTACGAAAAACTGGGACAGCTGCTTGACCAAAGCGGCGACCGGGTGGCGGCCAAGCCGTATCTGCTGAAATCGCACGCCGCGCTCGAGCAAGTCGATCCGCCGGATCATCGCGCTCTGTTTCGTTCCGCGCGCCGGCTCGCTTTTCTTTGCGATAATCTAGGCCAACCCGAGGAAGCGATTCGTTATTACGAAAAAGCGATCGCGTCCGGCACGCAACTCGACGATCTGCCGTATTCCGATCTCGGCACCATGCTCAACAACATCGCGCTCATCTTTCGTAAATCCGGCCGCCAGAAAGCGGCCGAGCCGTACTACCTGCACGCGCTGCAGATTTACGAGAAGCAACTTGGGCCGGAGCATTCGGATGTGGCGTCGGTCTTAAACAACCTCGGTGTTTTCTACACGAACGAGCGTCGTTTCTCGGAAGCGGAGAAAACGCATCTGCGCGCGCTCGGCATTCGC
>JBEEGX010000048.1:0-19063 GCA_041167105.1 Verrucomicrobiota bacterium | reverse complement strand
CAGCGCCGGGCCAAATGGCAATGTCGAATCCCAGCCGGTTTGAAAAAGCTTCACGTTCGACCAACCGCCGAGATTTGTTTTCACCGTCTCGAGTCCGCCAGGGATGTGTCGCAGCAGCAAAAAGATCGCGAATATCACCGAGCTGAACATGAGCACGGCCTGAATGACATCGGTCCAAACGACGGCTTTGATTCCGCCGACGGCGGTGTAGATCGTCGTGATGATGGTGACGAAAAGAATTCCCCAGATGTAGGTGTTGAGATTGACCGGCAACGACGGAAAGAGATAACGCCAGATCACCACCATGATGGCGCCGCCGAGATAAAGCCGGACGCCGATGCCGAGGACGCGCGTGAACAGAAAAATCCCGCTGGCCATGTTTTTCGTTTTGGTGCCGAAGCGGACGGTCAGAAATTCGTAAACGCTTTGCACCCGATAATCGTAGTACGGTTTGATGAACGTGAACGCGATGAACACGCGTGCGAGAACGGTGCCGATGGCGAGCTGGCCGTAAAAATAACCGCGCGTTTTGAATCCTTCCGCCGGCGTGCCAAGGAAAGTGGCGGCGCTTGTTTCGGCGGCGATGATCGACGCGAGCACGGCCCACCACGGAATCGAGCGCGAGCCTAACGAGAAATCCTCGAGGTTGCGATTGCGACGCCCCGCCCAAAGCCCGAGCGCAACGATCCCGATGAAGTAAGTGAGCAGAACAACGGTGTCGATCGCCAGCCGCGCGTCCATGTCGATCTTACTTAGCCACGGATGGACACGGATGAAACACGGATTTTTTTGAAGGCATCCATTCGTAAATCATCCGTGTTTCATCCGTGTTAATCTGTGGCGAATGAAAACAATCGAAATCGCCGCGCCGGATTTCGATTTGGAGAAGACGCTCAACTCCGGTCAGGTCTTTCATTGGGAAAAGATCGACAACGGATTTGTCGGCGCGATCGGGGACATCGGGGTTTGGATTTCGCAGCGCGACAAGGAGCTGCGCTCAAATGCGAATGCCGAGTTGCTGCGGAATTATTTCGCGCTCGATCATCCGCTTCGGAAAATCTGCGCCGCGTTTCCGAACGACACCGCGATGAATATGGCGAAAGATTTTTGTCGGGGACTGCGCATCATTCGACAGCCGAAGTGGGAATGTCTGGCCACGTTCATTTGTTCGTCGATGAAACAGGTGGCGCACATTCGGCAGATCTCTCGCGCAATGCGCGAACGGTTTGGTGAACCGCGCAAGATCGACAATCATATTGTCTTCACGTTTCCGAGGGCGGAGCGGATCGCGCGCAGTTCGGAAAAGGAATTGCGCGGGTGCGCGCTCGGTTATCGGGCCAAGAATCTTTTGGCGACAGCGCGACTCATCGCGAATGGAGATGTCGATCTTGAGCGATTGTCGATCTTGTCCGATGTCGATCTTCGCGCGGCGCTGTGTGCCTTGCCCGGCGTGGGTGCGAAGGTTGCTAATTGTGTGATGCTCTTCGCTTACGAACGGCTCCGCGCATTCCCGATCGACGTTTGGATCGAGCGCACCTTGCGCGAAAAATATTTTGCGCGGAAACGGAAGGTGACGACGAAACATTTGCGCGACTTCGCGGCTGAATACTTCGGCGAGCACGGCGGCTACGCGCAGCAGTACCTCTTTCATCACGCGCGCATGAACAAAGTTGGAGGGACGGGTTCTGTCCCGTCCCAAAAATCGGGGACGACACGGAGGTCGTCCCTCCATGACAAGAAGCGGCGCGTGACCTAAATTCCGGCGACGCGATGAGCACGGCAGCACCATCTGAATTTATCATCGGCCACTCGGTCGATGACGCGGCGGAGCGTCGCGCCGAGCTGCGCAAAATCGGTTGGGCGTTGCTCGCCGCGCTCGCGCTTCATTTGATCATCGGAACTTTCATCGCGGCGTTTCACGACAAACTATTCACGCGCGTCGAGCCGATGGAAGAAGACAAGCCGATGGAGATGACGATGGTCGATCTTCCACCGACGCCGGCGGTGGCTCCGCAAAAAAATTCCATGTTCATGGAGACGGATGAATCGAAAGCGGCAAAAGAAGCGCCGAAGGAAAAAACTTTTGAGTCGAATGCGAACTCGATCGCCGCGAGTCAATCGGCGCCGACGAGCGGGATGCCGCTGCCGTCGCAGGAGGGAAAGGATCGACCGAATGTCGATCTTGAGTCGCATTCATATTCTTTGCCTAACGAAGGCGCGCAGCCGCAGCCGAGCGTGGCGCCGCAACAAACGCCACAGGAATCCGTCGCGCCGCAACCAACTCCGCGCGAAGCCGAGCAGTTCGCGCTTTTGACGAAACCGAAACCGACGCCGCAGGCGTCCGCCGCGCAAACGCCCGCGCCGGTAAGATCGACATATCGACCGTTGAAGGAGCAGACGAAAATCGCGGGCGCGATCAGCAACCGTGGAATTTCGTCAGTGAACGCGTTGGCCACACCGCTCGGCCGCTACGAAAAAATCATGAAAGACGCGATCGGTTCGCGTTGGTATGCCTACATGGATCAGCGGCGGGAAATGGCGAACATCGGCACCTTGCAAGTGCGTTTCTTCATCGATCGCAGCGGACGGGTGAAGAAACTGCAGGTGACGGAGAACACGTCGAACGAGACCTTCGCGAATATTTGTTTACAATCGGTTTTGGAAGCGCAGCTTCCGCCGATTCCGGACGATCTGGCGGCGACGTTGCCGCCGGAAGGTTTGGAAATCGAAGGAATGAATTTCATCATTTACCCGAACTGACATGTCGATCTTAGCGGAATTGCCGGAAGCGCTGCAAAGCGTGACCGGATTTTTTACTAAAGGCGGCCTGTTCATGTGGCCACTGCTGGCGTGCTCTATCGTCGCGGTCACGACAATCATTTTGCGCATCTTCGCCTTGCGCGAAAAAAATGTTCTGCCGATCACGGTCGAAAGCGAAATGGAGCGCCTCGTGCCTGGCGGAAGCGCGGAGCGACTCGCGCGCGTCGTGCATCACGATCCGTCATCGCTCGCGCGACTCGTGCGCGTGGCGCTGCAACATTTGCGCTGGCCGCGTTCGGACAACGTCGAAGCGGTGCAAACGCGCGCGCGTTATGAAATGGTGCGGCTCGAGCGCGGGCTCGTGATCCTCGAAGTCGTCGTCGGCATCGCGCCGTTGATTGGATTAATCGGGACGGTGTCGGGATTGATTCACGTGTTCGCGAGTTTGGGATTGAGCGCTGGCTCGGCGGACGCGAAACGAATTGCGCTCGGAATTTCGGAAGCACTGAGCACGACCATCTTCGGTCTCGGTATCGCAGTGCCGAGCTTGATCGCGTTCGTTTATTTCTCGAAGAAAGTCGAAGTCATGGCGATCGAGATGGAATCGCTGGTGAGCGATCTGCTTTCGAAATTGTATTTCGGTCGCGTCGCCGGCGAAGTCCCCGCCGCAAGATCGACAATCACTCCAACGCCGCAGCGCGCGCCGGTCGCGTAATGAAATTCGCGCCGAAGAAAAGACGCGCGCCGTCGATCATCATCGTCTCGCTCGTCGATATTCTGACGATCCTACTCATCTTTTTCGTGGTCTCGACGACGTTTAAAAAAGATCAGCCCGAAGTGCAGATCAATTTGCCGGATTCAAAAACGGCGGTGAAACAACCCGCCGAGATGGAACACGCAATCGTGAGTGTCGATGGTAACGACGAAGTGAAGCTCGATGGCAATCCGGTAGCGGTCGATGATTTGCAGAACGCGGTGAATCAGATGCCGCCGACGAAAAAATCTTCGCTCGCGTTGCAGGCGGACAAAAAAGCTTCGTTCGGGACAATCGTGAAAGTGATGGACGCGTTGAAACTGGCGGGTGTGAAGAATCTGCCGGCGTTCACACAAGAGACCGGCGCGAAATGAAATTGTCGATCTTGCAGTATGGCGATCCGATTTTGCGGACGAAAGGGAAACGCGTGGAGGAGATCGACGATCATGTTCGCCAGCTTGCCGCGGACATGCTCGAGACGATGCGCGAAGCGAACGGCGTAGGTCTCGCCGCGCAACAAGTCGGTGAAGCTTTGCAGCTGACCGTGATCGATGTTTCGCTGATCGAGGACCGGCCAAGCGCGATGAAGTTGCACGGAGAAGATGTCGATCTTGCGAGCGTCATGCCGCTGGTGCTGATCAACCCGCAGATCACGTTGCGCGATCAAATCGAAATCGCGAGCGAAGGTTGTTTGAGTTTTCCGGAAATCACCGGCGACATCGAGCGGGCGAAGTCGATCAGTCTGCGCGCGCAAGATTTGAATGGGAACGAAATCGAATTCGAAGCCAGCGGATTACTCGCTCGCGCCATTCAACATGAAGTCGATCACCTTAACGGCATCCTGTTCATCGACCGGATGAACTCGGCGACGAAAGCAAGTATCGCCAGCCGATTGAAACGAATGCAGAAGGAAACGTTGCGCGGGTTGCGGCAAGATCGACAACCACTCGCGACGCGTCTCTGATCACATCGCTTTGTAATCGACGCTGATGGTGCGGTAGGCCTGCTGGCCTTTCTCGGCCGAAAAATAAAAGAGCTCGAGCATGGTGGTGCCGACCATCCATTGATAACCGACGAGCGTCTGGATCACATCGGTGTCGGTGTCGCGCGAACGCGAGACGAGTTTCCCGGTGCCGTATTTCGCATCGAAGTAACGCCGGATGTCGCCCATGCGCGTGTTGTACCATTCGATGCCGCGGTCTTGATATTCGTATTGCAACTCGACGCCGTAGAGCACGCCGCCTTTGAAAGTGAAGAGCGTGCGTTTCAATCCCGGATGGACGAGACCTTCGACCGTCCATACATCTTTGTTCTCTTTTTTGTCGCGCGAAATGACTCTCGCCTTCGCGCCCTTAAGCACGCTTTCGACGCGCGGCTGCGAATCGTTCCATCGAAATCCAAACGGCGGCAGTAATTCGTCCGCGGCGAAGATCGACATCGTACTCGCGGAAAATGCGAGCAGGAGCGCGACGAAGCGCGTTTTCATGTGCGGAGAAGTAAACTCATGTGCGAAGGGCTGCAAAAATGCGCGTGCGCGTCCGTGCGGTCAACTTTCGCACGCGATCACAAAAATTTTGGAATTTCGGACAAGATGTTTTCGAATTTCTGGTCAAGAATTTTTTGGGCGCGCGCCTAAAATAAAGTTCGGCTTTTTTCTTGTCGGAGTTTCGCGCGGTTTCTAGTCTGAAGCCCGTGCCAGGGCGAAACAAGGGGTGATGTGAACAACATGTGAACAGATTTTACGAACTTGACCGCCCGAAAATGACCGCCGCCTTAACCTTCTGCGCTTCTTCTCGTGACTCGATTGTCGATCTTGCCGCCAGCGCCGCGATTTACCCAGCCCTAACGAGCGTTTCTCCCTCGTGTTTCGACCTACGACGGCACGTTTGTTTTTCGCGTCGCGAAAATTTTCCCGCGACCAAAGGCGCGACCGTTTCGTTCTCGCCTAACAAATTACCGACCCGTCCGCCTTCGCGGGCAAGTGTTTAACGCTGTTAACAAGTCGCCATGCCCAACCGCGCTGACCTTTGGCAGAAGCTTTCGACCGCACTCAAGCCGCAAGTGAGCGCGGACACGTTCAATCGCTGGTTTTCGGCGGTCGAATTGAAGGACAGCAATGACGAAACGATCACGTTTCGTGTGCCGAACAACATCTACCAATTCTGGATCGAGAGTAATCACTTGGCCGCTTTGCAAGGCGCGGTTGTGCAAGCGTTAGGCGGGCCGCGCCAGATCAAATTCGTAGTTTCATCGGACGAATCGGAGAAGACGCTGGAAGTTGCGACCTTGCCGGACGCGGCGGGCGCGAGTGTAGAAATTAAAGTTGGACGCTGCGGCGGATTGAATCCGCGCAATACGTTCGATTCATTCGTGATCGGACCGAACAACGAGATCGCGCACGCCGCTAGTCTCGCGGTCGCGCAAACGCCGGCGCGCACTTACAATCCGCTCTTCATTTACGGCGGCGTCGGTCTCGGCAAAACGCATCTCATGCAGGCCATCGGCCATTTTGTCTGTTCGAAAAAGAAACCGAGCCGCGTCATGTATTTGTCGAGCGAGCAATTTATTAACGAATTCATCGACGCCATCCAGCACAACACGCTGGTGAAATTCCGGAAGCGTTATCGCCAGGCCGACCTACTCCTGATCGACGACATCCAATTTCTCGGCGGCAAAGAGCGTTCGCAGGAAGAATTCTTCCACACGTTCAACACGCTCTTCGACGGACATAAACAGATCGTGCTCTCCAGCGATCGGCCCGCGTCGGAGATTGCGAATCTCGAACACCGACTCGTTTCGCGATTCGAATGGGGACTGACCGCGGAATTGCAGCCGCCCGATGTCGAGACCCGCATGGCGATCTTGCGGAAGAAAGCGAAGAACCTTCAGATCAAACTGGCCGACGAAGTTTTCGAATTTCTCGCCAACCGCATTCGCACGAACGTGCGCCGGCTCGAAGGCGCGCTCATGCGCGTGGCGTCGTTCGCATCGCTCAGCGGCAAGGAGCTGACGCAGGAAGTGGTCGAGCATTTGCTCAAAGACATTTTGCAGGAGGAAGCGCGTAATTCGATTACGATCGAACAAATTCAGCGGCGCGTGGCGGAGCATTTCGATGTGCGCCTGGCGGATATGACGAGCAAACGCCGCCCGGCGAACATCGCGTTTCCGCGACAGATCGCGATGTATCTCGCGCGTGAATTAACGAAAGCTTCGCTTAACGAGATCGGCGATGCGTTTGGCGGGCGCGATCACGGCACCGTTTTGCATGCGTGCAAGCTGGTGAAGCGGCGGATGAAAGAGCAGGACAACATCCGCCAGACCATTTCGTTCATCGACAGCTCGCTCAAGCGGTAGATGTCGATCTAACGAATTGTCGATCTTAGCGCGCACGAGTTTACGGTTGCCGATTAAATTCGGCTGCCTTACATCTTAAGCGCCGCTCACCAAATGAAATTCAGCGCATCGAAGGAGAAACTGCTCGAAGGCTTGCAACAAGTGCAGAACGTCGTCAGCACCCGCACGACCCTACCGATTCTTTCGAACGTGCTCCTGCAGGCCGATGGCAACGAAGTTCACCTAACGACCACCGATCTCGACGTGGGCGTGCGCGGAAGTTTCGAAGCGAGCGTGGAGAAGGCGGGCGCGACCACGCTGCCGGCGCGGCGTTTGTTCAACATCATTCGCGAATTGCCTTCGAGCGAAATCTCGGTCGACATCGACGGCAAGAACGCGGCCTCGATTCGCAGCGGGCAAAGTTATTTCAAGATTCTCGGACTGCCGGAAGAGGAATTTCCGCCGCTGCCGAAATTCGAAAACGCGAAGTCGGTCAACATCCCGCAGAAAGCGTTGCGCGACGGTCTGCGCAAAACCGCGTATGCGATTTCGACCGACGAAACGCGCTACGTTCTCAATGGCGTCCTCTTCAGCTTCAAAGAAAACAAGCTCACGCTCGTCGCGACCGACGGCCGCCGGCTCGCGATGGTCGATATCGAACTGGAATTTCCGCGCAGTCACGAGGCCGACATCATTATCCCGACAAAAGCGGTCACGGAATTGCAACGTCTGCTTGGCGATGAAGGCGATGTGAAAGTGAGTGTCGGCAGCGGCCAGATCGCGTTCGATTTAAACAAGACGCTACTCGTCTCGAAATTGATCGAAGGAAATTACCCGAACTACAAACAGGTCATTCCGAGCGAAGCGAAAGAGCGCGTCACGCTCGAGCGCGAGACGTTTTTGAATTCGCTCCGCCGCGTCTCGCTCCTCGCCAGCGACAAATCGAATTCGATCAAGCTCAACTTCAGCAAGAACAACATCGAGATCACGGCGAACACGCCGGAAGTCGGCGAAGCGAAAGAATCGTTGCCGGTGCAATACAAAGGGCGCGAGTTTTCCATCGCCTTCAATCCGGAATTTTTGATGGCGCCGCTGCGCAATCTTTCCGAAGACGAAGTTTTCCTCGACCTCATCGACGAGATGAGTCCGGGCGTTGTGAAAATCCAGACGCCGTTTCTCTACGTCATCATGCCGATGCGCATCAGCTCCTGACGAACGTTCGCAAGATCGACATCTTCCATTCGGTGCGTCGCCGCGCGAATCACGCGCACGTTGTCATTCAACGGCGCCCAAACTTCCGGATCAGTCGGACCAAACAACAAAACGCATTTCGCACCGGTCGCGGCGGCGAGATGGGAAATGCCGCTGTCGTGTCCGACGAAGACGCAACGCTCAAGCACGGCGGCCAGTTGCGGCAGCGGCAAATTCTTGGCCAGAAGTACATGTCGATCTTGCAGTCGGTTCACGGACTCTTCATCGGCTTCGCCCGAAACAACAACGATTGAGCCACGAATGGAATTCATGAGTTCGGTCCAATTCTCGATCGGCCAATTTTTGTTCGCGCTGCCACTGCCCGGATGAATCGCGACGATCGGCTCGGAAAGACCGCGCAGAAAATCAGACGCGAATTGTCGATCTTGCGCAGACGGAAAAATCTTCGCCACGAAATCATCGATCCCGATTCCGAGTTCGAGAACGGGACGAGCAAGTTGGCGCGCGGCGTGCGAGTGATTGTCGATCTTCCACGGGCCGCGCAAAATTTTGCGCGCGCCGCAGCGTTGTAGATTCCTCAGGAATATTTCGTCCGGATCGTAAAGATAGCTGACGATGACATCGAAGCTGCCGAAGTAATCGCGCAACTCGGATGAAAGCTTCGCGTTTTTGGCGAAGAAGCGCGAGAGCGGCGCGTATTCAATCGAGCGAACCGCGTCGGCATAAAAGCGATTCTCCGCCAGCGCGGCGATGTGTTTGTAGCCGAGAATCTCGATCCGCGCGTGCGGATACGCGTCGCGCAGGGCTTTGATCGCGGGCAGCGTGAGAATGAAATCGCCGATCGCGCCGCCGCGCATGACGAAAATTCGATTCAATAAATCGTTAGGCCGAGGACAAGCATGACCGCGCCGTAAGCGAGGATGATGCCGTGCAACGATCGCCAGCGCCACATGCTGCGCGATGTCCAATCGATTTGGTCGCGCAGCAAATACGGCATCGTCACCCAAAATAGTCCGACGATGACGAGGATGTAGGCGAACACGGTGATGACGAGACGAGCACCTTCGTAACGCAGAAACGCCGCATCGAGCAGCGGTTCGGCCGCGAGCAAGCAGAGAACTCCGAGCGCGCGCACGGCAAGAAATTCATCGACGAAGCGAAGCACGAGCACGTAACCGATCGGCAGAAAAATTAACAAAGGCTTACGGAAAGGCGCGAACTCGCCCATTTCCATGGTCGCGAGCAACCAGAAGCTCCAGGCGAGCGCGAACGTGAACAAAATGAAACCGGCCACGCGCGAACGCGGCAAATGTTTCGCCCATTGTTGGAATACCGCCGGCCTAACGAGCCCGGGAACACTGATCAGCACCAGCAACGCGCCGGCGATTATGCCGGCCATGCGCAGAGACAATTGGTAAATCATACGCCTTCGCGCTGCGGCGCGCCGTACAAGCTGAAACCGTTCGCGCGCTCTACGCGAAGATCGACAAGTTCGCCCACGCAATCTTCGCCGCCTTCGAAAACGACAATCTTGTTCGTGGGCGTGCGGCCGCTGAGCCGCGCGGGGTTGGTCTTGCTCGGGCCTTCGCAAAGAATTTCGACGCTCTCGCCGACGAGTCGCTCGTTCGTGCGACGCGCCGCCGCGTTCACAACGTCGAGCAAATCATGGTTACGCTGCTCTTTAATTTCTTCGGAAACTTGTTCGCTCATGTCCGCGGCCGGTGTTTGCTGTCGCGGCGAATACCGGAAGACGAAGGCGTTGTCGAACTCGATTTGCGCAACCAGGTCGCGCGTCTGCTTGTAATCGTCTTCCGTTTCGCCGGGAAATCCGACGATAATGTCCGTCGTTAGGCCGATGCCGACACGCGAATTTCGTAATCGCCGGACAAGATCGACATATCGCTCTGCGGTGTAAGCGCGATGCATTGCTTTGAGGATCCTGTTTGAACCCGATTGCAACGGCAGATGCACGTGCGGCATCAGTTTCGGCAATCGCGCAAATGCTTCGATTAAGTCCTCGCGAAATCCAATCGGATGCGGCGACGTAAATCGCAAACGATCGAGTCCATCGATTTCGTGCACCGCGTCGAGCAACTGCACAAACGGGCTCTTATTGTCGATCTTCGGAAATTCGTGTCGACCGTAGAGATTTACGATCTGGCCTAACAACGTCACTTCCTTCACCCCGTGCGCGACCAGCTCGCGGACTTCGCGCACAATTTCGGAAATCGTGCGGCTGCGTTCTGCGCCGCGGGTCTGCGGCACAATGCAAAACGTGCAATGCATGTTGCAGCCCTGCATGATCGAGACAAACGCGGTCGCTTGTTTCGGTGCGAGTGGTTGCTCGCGGATTGTATCCTGCGATCCAGCTTCCTCCGCAAGATCGACAATCGAAAAGCGCGGATCATCCATGCGACGGTCGCGTTTACGCTCGACTGCCTCCTCGACGTAGTCGGCGACGCGATGAAACTTCTGCGTGCCAACGACAAGATCGACATGCGGCAGATTTTTCAGCAACGACGCGCCGCGCGCTTGCGCCATGCATCCGAGAAAACCGAAGACAACGTGCGGCCGATCCTTTGCCATGCGCCCGAGCATTCCCATTTTGCCGAGCGCTTTTTGGTCGGCCATGTCGCGCACGCTGCATGTGTTCAGCAGCACAATGTCCGCATCGCTCTCCCGCTCGGTCCGATCGTAGCCACGCTCGACTAACGAATGCGCGACCTGTTCCGAATCGCGCTCGTTCATCTGGCATCCGTAGGTTTTGATGAAAAATTTCGGCATCGGGAGCGGAAACAATTACACAGATTATCCGCTTTCCAACATGTCGATCTTTCCGATTAAATCGCCGCTCGCATGAGCAACGGCGTCCCGGCAATCGGAATCATCGGCGGCAGCGGTCTGTATCAGATGGAACAGGTGGTCGGCGCGAGCGAGCACAAAATCGATACGCCGTTTGGCCCGCCGTCGGACGCGCTCATCGGCGGGACGTTGCAAGATCGACAAGTGTATTTCCTGCCGCGCCACGGCCGCGGTCATCGCATTCTGCCGCATGAGCTGAATCATCGCGCAAACATTTGGGCGCTGCGTTCGTTAAATGTGCGCTGGATTATTTGCGTCACCGCCGTCGGCAGCTTGCAGGAGAAATACGCGCCGCGCGATGTCCTGCTCCCATCGCAATTTTACGACCGCACGACTTTCCGGACGGGACATACATTCTTTGGCGAAGGAATTGCGGCGCATGTTTCGTTTGCCGATCCCATCAGCGCGAACCTGCGCAATCTCATCGCCGAATCGGCGCGCTCGTTGGGCATCCAAGCCCACAACGGCGGCACGTATGTGAACATGGACGGGCCGGCGTTCTCGACACGCGCGGAATCGGAATTGAATCGCCGACACGGCTTCGACGTGATCGGCATGACGAATTTGCCGGAGGCGAAGTTGGCACGCGAGGCGGAGATCGCGCTCGCGACCATGGCGATGATTACCGATTACGATTGCTGGAAGCTGGAAGAGGAGCCGGTCTCGGCGCAGACGGTGTTCGGCCATCTCACTGCCAATGCCGAAACCGCGAAAAAGATTCTCGTCGATGTTATCCCGCGGATTCCGGCGGAGCCGAACTGGCCGGAGCATTCCGCGCTTGACGCCGCTCTCACGACCGAGCGCAAGCTCTGGCCAAGATCGACAATCGACAAGCTGGGACCGATCCTGGAGCGATTCGCCGGCTAAAAAAAGTTCTTGCCTTGCCCGCGTCAATTATAGTAATTCTAAACATATTCGGCACCGACTTATGGTTGCCTACCGAACTATGAAAATCGAAATCGCTGCTTGTTTACTCAGCCTCGCACTCCTGCCCGCTTGTTCGACTACCAGTCAAACGACTGCTGAACATCAAACTCTCGAACAACGCCTCACAGCCAAGTACGCCAGCGCTGACACGACAACGGCCGGCGAACCGGCCCCGCCCGCCGAAGGTCCGGAAGATATCCCTGCCGAAGGCCCGAGCGATCCGGACAACAATCCGATCTTGGTTCCGTCGCCGCTTCTGCGTTACTGGGCGTCGTCGCGCACTCCGTAATTACGGAGACGTTGTCGATCTACGAGCGCCTTCGCTCAGCCTGCGGAATTCCACAGGCCCCATTGCAAAAGCGCGCCGGCATCGCGCCACACACCGCCGCTGCTGTCGCCGAGCACGACCACGATCACGTCCTTGCCCGGCCGCGCGCCGCTCGCGATTAAACATTTTCCGGCCGCTTCGGTGTAGCCGGTCTTCATGCCGTTACAGTAAGGAAGACGCATCAGGAGCTTGTTCGTGTTCTCGAGCTCGCGGGTGCGGCCGTTGGAAAAACGAAAGACCAGCCGCGGCAGACACACGATCGAGCGAATGGTCGGGTTCGCGTAAGCGGCTTTCGCGATCACTGCGAGATCGCGCGCGCTCGAATACTGACCGGGCACAGGCAAACCGTTCGGGTTAACGAAATGCGAATGCGTCGCGCCGAGTTCCCGCGCGCGTTGGTTCATCGCTTGGGCGAATGCTTCGATGCTGCCGGCGTAATCGCGCGCGAGGCAACGTGCGACATCGTTAGGGCTTTTCACAAGCAGCGCCCGCAGCAGATCGATGCGCTGATAAGTTTCACCGGTGCGAATGTTCAGCTTCACCGGCTCGGCCATGGTATCGATGGATTCGACCGTCACTTGTCGATCTAAGAAACCGTGCTCGGCAACGATGAGCGCCGTCAGCAATTTCTGCGTGCTCGCCGCGGGACGAATATCGTCAGCATTTTTCTCGTAAAGAATCTGCCCGCTCTTTGCGTCGATCATCATGATCGATTTGGCCCCGGTGCGCGGTGCGCCATTCGGTTCGCGACCAATCGGCGCCTCGGGTTCCGTCTTGCGCGGGGCTTTGTGTTTGCGCGCCGGCTTCGGGGTTGGTTCCGCTTCGTCGTCCGAATCGGTCGAGCTCGCGCGCTTCGCTTTGCGGATCGTCGGCTTCTCTTCATCGGCGCTGCTCGAATGCTCGCGGCGCGGCGCTTTCGAAATTCCGCTGGGCCGAACACCGTTATCTTCGTCCTGCGCGAAAGCGCCGAAGGCAATAAACAGCGCGCAGAACCACGGGAGGGAACGACGCCAGATCATCATGCGGCGGGAAGTTAGTGGCAAAGGCTCAATCCGCGCAAGTTCACCACGTCGATCTTGCACGATGTCGATCTTATGCTTTCGCGCGCTCGATCAATTCGATCTCGTATCCTTCCGGCGCGTCGACGAACGCAATTCGCCCGCTACTGCTTTTGTGCGGCCCATCCGAAAGCGGATAACCTTTCGCCGCCGATTCGCGCGCGAACGCGTCGAGATCGTCCACCTCGAACGCGAGATGCGTCAGGTCGGGCCCAACTTGTACCGGCCCGCTTTCATCGAATTTGCAGATCTCGATTTCCTGTTCGCTCTGCGGCGCTTTGAAAAAGACGAGCTGCGATCCGCGACCCGAAGTGATGCGCCGAATTTCCTCCAGCCCGAGAACATCTCGATAAAACGCGACCGTCTTTTCCAGATCGTGCACGCGATAGCGCGTGTGTAAGAGCTTTTTGATCATCGCTATCTTATTGCCCCGCTAATGAATTAGTTCAAACTTCGGCCGATGAAATTCGTCATCGCGGCGTCCGGCGCCAGCGGCACCATCTACCTGCAACGTTTGCTCGAGCAGATCGACGCCAGCGCGCACGAGGTGCATCTCGTCATGAGCAAGTATGCGCGCCAGGTCGCGGCGCAGGAGGTCGACGATTTCAAAATTCCGAAAGGCGTGAAGGAACACGATGAAGCCGACATGAACGTTCCCTACGTCAGCGGCTCGGCGCGGTTCGATGCAATGGTGATTCTTCCATGTTCAATGTCGACGCTCGGCCGCATCGCAACGGGCTCCGGCGACAACGCGTTGTTTCGCGCGGCCGACGTTTTCCTGAAAGAGCGGCGCAAGCTCGTCATCGTCCCGCGCGAGACGCCGTGGAATCTCATTCACGCGCGCAATGTCGTTAGGCTACTCGAAGCCGGCGCCGTCGTGCTGCCCGCAATTCCGTCCTTCTACAGCCGGCCAAAGTCGATTGTCGATCTTGTCGACACCGTCGTTTGGCGCGTCCTCGATCAGATCGGTCTTCCGAGCAACCGCGCGTATCGCTGGCGCTCAGAAAATTGAAAATCGAAGGCCGTTCCGCGCGTTTTCTCGTCACGCTCCTGTTCCCGCTCTTCCGACTTTATATCGCGACGCTCCGCATCACCCTCGACGATCGCGGCGGCGCCGCCTCGTGGCCGAAGACGCGACGTATCATCGGTTCGCTCTGGCATAATCGCCTCCTGCTCATCCCGCACGTCTGCGCAAAATTTCTTCCGCAGCGTCCCGATGGCGCGGCGCTCATCAGCGCGAGCCGCGACGGTGCCATCATCGCCGACGTCGTTCAGCGTTACGGATTTGAACCTGTGCGCGGTTCGAGTTCGCGCCGCGGAAGTAGCGCGTTGCTGCAACTCGCCGATATCGTCGCGAGCGGTCGCGATCCGCTCATTACGCCTGATGGCCCGCGCGGTCCGGCCTACGAACTTGGCGGCGGCATTATTTTTCTCGCGCAGAAAACCGGCGTGCCGGTTATCCCGATGCACATGGAATATTCGCGTTACTGGCGCGTGAAAAGTTGGGACCGCTTTTTCATTCCGAAACCATTTTCGAAAGTGCGCGTCATCTTCGGACTGCCGCATCATGTAAGATCGACAACGACGGAAGATGAGTTTCAGGCGGAGCGCGCGCGTTTGCAGGAAGCGATGATGTCGCTGGTTGAAACCCGCTGACGCATTTAACTTTCGCGCGTGAGCAGCAACCTCATCGACGGCCGCGCCATTGCCGAAAAAGTTTATGTCGATCTTCGCCGCGAAATCGCGGAGCTGAAATCGCGCGGCGTTACGCCGGGACTCGCCGTTGTGCTCGTCGGTGATGATCCCGCGTCGCGCGCATACATCCGCTCGAAAGACAAAATGAGTCGCGAGCTTGGTTTACATTCGGTAAAGCTCGAATTGCCCGCGACCACGACGCAGGCGGAATTGTTAGGTAAAGTCTCGGAGTTAAATCACGACCCAAATGTGCACGGCATTCTGGTGCAATCGCCGCCGCCGAAGCAGATCGATGAAGCCGCAATCGTGCGCGCTCTCGATCCGCGCAAAGATGTCGACGGATTCCATCCTGAAAACGTAGCCAAGCTCGCGCTCGGCGATGAAACCGGCTTTGTCCCATGCACGCCGTTAGGCATTCAACGCCTGCTCATCGATTCGAAGATCGACATCTCCGGCGCGCACGTCGTCGTGCTCGGCCGTAGCATGATTGTCGGCAAACCGATCGCGCTTCTGCTCATGCGCAAAGGCAGCGGCGGCGATGCCACCGTAACAGTCGCGCATTCACGCACGAAAAATCTCGAAGAGATCACGCGCTCCGCCGACATCCTCATCGCCGCAATCGGCCGCGCGCATTTCGTCAAAGCCGAACACATGCGCGACGGCGTGGTCGTGATCGATGTCGGGATTAATCGTGTCGAAGACGCGAAGAGCGAGCGCGGTTATCGATTAGTTGGCGATGTCGATTTTGAAAATGTCGCGCCGAAAGCGAAAGCGATCACGCCGGTCCCGGGCGGCGTGGGTCCGATGACGATCGCGATGTTGATGTCGAACACGGTCAAGGCGTGTCGACAATTTTTGAAGTAAGTAAACGCAGAAGCGACGGCTGAAATTTCGCGACGCGAACAAATGTAGAGGCGATGCGCGGCGACAAGACGGCGGCGCGCGCGAGCTGATTAATCCACAAACGCCCGCGATACATCTGCGCGTGCGCGCGGGTGAAGCCGCGCAAAGTTGATTGTCGATCTTGTCCGCGTGCAAGATCGACAATCGCATTCGCGGCCAGCTCGCCGGAACGCAGCGCGTAATAAATTCCTTCGCCGGTAAACGGCTCGACCACACGCGCGGCGTCGCCAATGAAAAACAAATTCTCCTGCGCGGGCGCGATCGGCGCGCGCGTGAGCGGCGTGATCGTGCGCCACGGATGCGACGGCGAAACGCCGAAATATTTTTCGGCCCACGTTTTTAAATCGGCGATGGAATGTGGCCGGCCAACCAGACAGACATTCAATTCGCGATCATTCACCGGCGCCTGGCCGGAATAACCTTGCGGCAAAAACTGCAGCACGACGCGATCGCCGAAGTTGTCAGGCAGCGGGATGTGCGATTGCAGGGCGACGCGTTCGCGTTGCGGTTTCGGCAGCAAATTACGCAATCGCGCGATGGTTGAGTTTCGGCCATCGGCCGCGACGAGAACTTTCGCGCGCACAACGTCATGGACGATGTCGATCTTCCAATCGCCCCAACGCTCCTTGTGAATTGCGCTGACAATTGTTTGGTCGCGAATTGTCACGCCGAGTTCTCGCGTGCGATTGAGCAACAATTCGTCGAACAGGCTTCGCTTGATCGCGATCTCAGAATTTTCGCCGCGCGGAAGATCGACATGTACTTTCGCGCCGCCGATCGCGATGAATTCGACTGCGTCGAGTTTGCCGTGGGGCAACTCGCGCACGCGATCGGTGATTTCCAATCGCCGCAGCACCGGCCAGCAACTCGGATTCAAACAATCGCCGCAAACTTTTTCGCGCGGAAATTTTTCGCGTTCGATCACGACTACGCGCAATCCCGCGCGCGCTGCGAACGCCGCGCAGCTCGATCCCGTCGGGCCCGCGCCAACGATTGCAAGATCGACAACTTCCATCGCGTGTAACTCTACGTAGATTCGGAAGTATGAGCTGGTCGATCCCAATCATACGCATCGCCGGAATTCAGTTGCGCATGCACATCACGTTCGTGCTGCTGATCGGCTGGCTCGGTCTCGGTTATTACAATAGTGGTGGCTCCGCCGCGGCCGCGAGCGGGATCATTTTTATCCTGCTGCTTTTTCTTTGCGTCGTACTGCACGAATTCGGTCACGCAATTGCGGCGAAAGCGTACGGAATAAACACGCCGGACATTACGCTTTTGCCGATCGGCGGCGTAGCGCGACTCGAGCGGATGCCGGAGGAACCGAAACAGGAGCTCATGATCGCGATCGCCGGGCCGCTGGTGAATGTCATTATCGCGGTGTGTTTGTTTCTGGTCATCGGCTCGCGCGGCGATGTCGATCCAAGAACGGCGATGCAAAGCGGCGATATGCTGGTGCACTTGCTCGCGATTAATGTCTGGCTGGTGCTGTTCAATTTGCTGCCGGCATTTCCGATGGACGGCGGTCGCGTCTTGCGCGCGCTACTCGCGACGCGATTCAGTTACGCGCGCGCGACGCAAGTCGCGGCGACGGTTGGTCAGGCGTTCGCGTTTATTTTCGGATTCATCGGGCTGTTCTCGAATCCATTTTTAATTTTTATCGCGCTCTTCGTTTACATCGGCGCGTCGCAGGAAGCAGCGGTGGCGCAAATGCGCGACATTACGCGGCGGTTGCCGGTCTCGAGCGCGATGGTGCGCGAATTTCGCTCGCTGCCGACCGACGCCACACTGGAAGAAGCGGCCGATGCGTTGATCGCAACTTCGCAGCACGACTTTCCCGTTCTCGATCAAACCGGAAATGTCGCCGGCGTGTTGACGCGGCACGATCTCATCAGCGCGCTGCGCAAGAACGATCCAGCGATTCGCGTGGGCGATGTCATGCGGCGCGACATTCCTGTTGTCACAACCGGCACTCCGTTCAACGAAGCGTTTCGGATTATGCAGGAAAATAATTTGCCGGCGGTGCCGGTGCTCGACGGCATGAAACGACTCGTCGGTTTACTCACGCCGGAGAACGTGACGGAGTTGATGATGATCCATTCGGCGTTGCCGCGCCGGCGCGCATCGTAAGGCGATTGTCGATCTTGCATGCGCATGGTTGCGACTAAAAAAGAGAAACCGGACCTGACGAAGAAGGTGCACGACGTGCCGCACAAGCCCGGCGTGTACTTGATGCGCGATCGATTTAATCGCGTCATTTACGTCGGCAAAGCGCGCGACCTGCGCAAACGCGTCGGCTCGTATTTCATGCCGTCGAAGATGGCGGTGGCCGATCTGAAAACGCAAGCGATGCTCGATGCGGTTTGGGATTTTGAGACGCACGTCGTGCGCAGCGAAGCCGAGTCGGTCCTGCTCGAAGGCAAGCTGATCAAGGAAGATCGGCCGCGTTACAACATTTCGTTTCGCGACGACAAACGTTTCCTTCTGGTCAAGATCGACATGTCGGAAGAGTGGCCGCGATTTCGGCTCGCGCGATTCAAGAAAGATGACAACGCGCGTTACTTCGGGCCGTATGCGCACGCCGGCGCGCTGCGGCAGACATTGAATTTTATGCGCAAAAAATTTGGTGTGCTCACGTTCGGTCGCGGTTCGCCGACCGAACGTGAATTGAAATCGTCGACGTACCAGGTGCCGATGCGATTGAGCGAGATTAGCGCCGAGCAATATCGCGAGCGCGCGACGCAGGCGATGGAATTTCTGGAGGGCCATTCGCGCGAGTTGATCGGCGCATTGGAAGATGAGATGCGCAAAGCCGCCGACAAACAGGATTTCGAGAAGGCGGCTGAGATGCGGAACATGATCGACGACGTGCGCAATACGACAAGATCGACAAGAAGATTTACGCGCGGGAGTTTGCCGAGCGCGATCGATCCGATGGCCGAAGTCCACTCGCTGGCTGATGCGCTGCAACTGTCGCAGCCGCCCCGCGTAATGGAATGCTTCGACATCTCGAACATCTCCACGACGCACATCGTCGCTTCGATGGTTTGTTTTCGCGACGGCGTGCCGGACAAGAATAATTACCGGCGTTATCGCGTGCGCACGGTGCAAGGCCAGGACGATTTCGCGAGCATGGCGGAGGTCGTCAGGCGGAGATATTCGCGCGTGCTACTGGAAGCGCGCGAAATGAATCCGGACGTGGCTGAGTTCTCCCAGGAAAACCCGGTCGAG
>JBEEGX010000047.1:0-6902 GCA_041167105.1 Verrucomicrobiota bacterium | reverse complement strand
CACAATGATGTCGAATACAAGTTCGAGCCGACGCCAGAAGCCGTGCTCGACATCATGCTGCCCTATTACGTGCAGTATCAGGTTTTCCAAATGATCCTCGACGCGCGCGCATCGGAGCACAGCGCGCGCATGGTGGCGATGAAGAACGCGACGGATAACGCGAAGGAATTCATCAAGGATCTCACGCTGGAGTACAACAAGATGCGGCAGGCGAGCATCACGACGGAGCTGCTCGAGATCGCGACTGCGCAGATGGCGCTCGGCTCATAGCAAGATCGACATGGTGCAAGATCGACAATCACATTTATGAATAAAGGAAATATCGTTCAGGTCATCGGCCCGGTGGTCGATGTGGAGTTCCCGAAAGGCAACGGCCGTTTGCCCGGAATTTATAACGCGCTCGAGATCGAGTACGAGGTTAACGGCAATCCGACCAAGTTGACTCTCGAAGTGCAACAGCATCTCGGCGAAAACTGGGTGCGCTCGATTGCGATGTCGTCGACCGAAGGTTTGAAGCGCGGCATGCAGGTGAACGACACCGGCGGTCCAATCACGGTGCCGGTGGGTGACGGCGTGCTCGGTCGCTTGTTCAACGTGACCGGTGACCCGGTCGACAACAAAGGCCCCGTCAAATTCACGAAGCGTTATCCGATTCATCGTCCAGCGCCGGATTTAATGGAGCAGGACACGAAGGCATCGATTCTCGAGACCGGAATCAAGGTCATCGATCTTGTTTGCCCATTCTCGCGCGGCGGAAAAGTCGGCGCGTTCGGTGGCGCCGGCGTCGGCAAAACGGTCATCATTCAAGAATTGATCAACAACATCGCGATGAAACACGGCGGCTTCTCTGTGTTCGCTGGAGTGGGGGAGCGCACGCGCGAGGGCAACGATCTTTATCACGAAATGGCAAGCGCGGGCGTTATCGACCTCAAAGACATCAGCAAATCGAAGGTCGCGCTCGTTTACGGGCAGATGAACGAGCCGCCAGGCGCGCGTTTGCGCGTCGCGCTGTCGGCGTTGGCCATGACAGAGTATTTCCGGGATGAACGAAACCAGGACGTCTTGTTGTTCATTGACAACATTTTCCGATTCTCCCAAGCCGGTTCGGAAGTGTCGGCGTTGTTGGGACGAACACCGAGCGCGGTTGGTTATCAACCGACCCTCGCTGCCGAAATGGGCGACCTCCAGGAACGCATTACATCGACAACCAAAGGCTCGATCACGTCCTTCCAGGCGGTCTATGTTCCGGCGGACGATCTGACCGATCCCGCGCCGGCGAACACGTTCGCGCATTTGGGTTCGACCATCGTGCTCGAGCGCTCTATCGCCGAGCTCGGAATTTATCCGGCGGTCGATCCGCTGGCCTCGACCTCGAAAGCGCTCGCGCCGGAAGTTGTCGGCGAAGAGCATTACGAGGTTGCTCGTGGTGTGCAGAAAGTTTTGCAGCGTTACCGCGATCTGCAGGACATCATCGCGATTCTCGGGATGGACGAATTGAGTCCGGAAGACAAACTCTCCGTGTTGCGTGCGCGAAAAATTCAGCGCTTCCTCAGCCAACCATTCCACGTCGCCGAAGTTTTCACCGGAAGCAAAGGTCAATACGTGCCGATCGCCGAGACCGTGCGCGGATTCAAAGAAATCCTCGAGGGCAAACATGATGAAGTTCCGGAACAGAACTTCTACATGAAGGGCGGCATCGAAATGATTAATCAAAGCTAATGGCGAATACACTGCGACTCGAGATCGTCACGCCGGAAACGAAAGCGTATTCCGAAGATGTCGATTTTGTCTTGCTGCCGGGTAGCGAAGGTGAGCTCGGCGTGTTTCCAAATCACGTGCCGCTGCTGACAACATTGCGGCCGGGTGAATTGCGCGTGCGCAAAGACGGACGCGAAATTGCGCTCGCGGTCGGCGAAGGTTTCGTTGAAATCAAAGGCGATGCGGTTTCGGTTTTAACCGACATGGCGCTTGAGCCGGAGAAGATCGACATCGAAGCGGCGGAGAAAGCCGTCGCAAGCGCACGCGCCGCGATGAAAGAAGATCTCGGCAAGGAAGAAGTCGCGGCGATTCAAGCGTCGCTGAACAAGGCGCTCGCGCAATTACACGTCAAGCGTCGCCGTCACACCTAAAATCGACAATTGCAAACGCTCGGCCTCATCGCCGGCAACGGTGTTTATCCACGATTGCTCGCGCAAGCGGCGCGCAAAGCTGGCCTAACGAAAATTGTCGCCGCTGCGTTCACGAACGAAACCGATCCAGCCCTCGCGCAATATGTCGACGAGATCGAATGGTTGCGCGTCGGTCAGCTCGCGAAGTTGCTAAAGACATTTCGCGAACACGGCGTCGATCGTGCGATGATGGCTGGACAAATCGCGCCACGAAATCTTTTCGATCTTCGGCCGGATTGGAAAGCGTTGTTGATTCTTGCGCGGTTGAAGCGGCGTAATGCCGAGACGATCTTCAGCGCGATCGCCGATGAACTGCGCAAGATCGACATCGAACTTTTGCCGGCGACGAGCTTTCTGGAAGATCAACTTGCGTCGTCGGGATTGATTGCGGGAGCAAAACTTTCGCGGCGCGAAAATGAAGATGTCGATCTTGGCTGGAACGTCGCGAAGGAAATTGCACGACTCGACATTGGACAGACCGTCATCGTGCGAAACGGGACCGTGCTCGCGGTCGAAGGCTTCGATGGGACTAACGAGACTATTCGGCGCGGCGGCAAGCTCGCCGCGAAAGCCGTGATGGTGAAACTGGCGAAGCCGAATCAGGACATGCGATTCGATGTGCCGGTGATCGGGGTTGAAACCATTCGCGTCGCCGTCGAAGCGAACATTCGCATTATCGCGGTCGAAGCGGGCAAGACATTGCTGCTCGAGCGAGAGGCGATTGTCGATCTTGCGCAGCGTTCCGGCATTTCGCTCGTTGGCCACTAGTTGAAATCCGCAATCCGCAATCTACAATCCGCAATCGCTTCGGGGTCTTAGCTCAGTTGGTAGAGCGCCTCAATGGCATTGAGGAGGTCAGGGGTTCGATTCCCCTAGGCTCCAATGATTTTATTCCAGCCGCACCCGTTCGACGTGCGAATAGATATTGAACGAGGGCGGGCGCAGAAAACCGACGAGCGTTTGATTATTTTCGCGGGCGAATTGCATCGCGAGGGTTGAGGGCGCGGAGACTGATGCGACGAGTGCGATGCCGGCGGCGAGTGCTTTTTGCACGATTTCGAATGACGCGCGGCCGCTGACCAAAAGAAGATGTCGATCTAACGGAAGTTTCCCATCGAGAAATGCGCGACCGATTACTTTGTCGAGGGCGTTGTGGCGGCCGATGTCTTCGCGAACGATCTGCGTTTCGCCATTTAAGTGGAACAAACCGGCGGCGTGAATTCCGCCGGTGCGTGCGAAGTCGCTTTGTTGCTCGCGCAATTTCGGCGGCAACGATTGCAACGTTTCGATGTCGATCCTCCACGATGTCGATCTTATCGGCGCAAAGTTTTGCCGAATCGCTTCGATGCTGGCCTTGCCGCACAACCCGCAACTGCTCGAGATCGTGCCGAAGCGTTTCGCGGAATCGAATTGCACGCGCACATCGGGCGCAAGATCGACAATCACCACGTTCTCCTTCACGGAAATGTCTGCGATTTGTTCTCGAGCGCGCACGATCGCTTCGCTCACGAGAAATCCCGCGGCCAGCTCATCGTCATTTCCCGGCGTGCGCATCGTCGTCGCGACCACTTTGTCGCCAATGCGAATCTCGAGCGGTTCCTCGATCGTGAGATCGTCATGCAAATACTCGAGCGCGCCGTCGCCTTTGCGCCGAATGATTTGACCGGGAGCGATGCCTTCGTCTTTCACAGCGTGCACAGGGATGTTACCATGAGCGCGGTGGAAATCTGTCATCTCTACATTTCGCCCGGGCATAATTTTGTCGGCCATTATGGCCAGGAGCCGGACCAGTTTCCGATGATCGAGGTCGCGACGGTAGAATGTGTGACCGGGCGCGGATTGCGCGGCGATCGTTATTTCGATTTCAAAACGGACTACAAAGGTCAGGTCACATTTTTTGCACTCGAAGTCTTCGGCGAGCTTTGTCGTGCGCTGCAAGTCGATGGAATTCCGGCGAGTGCGATGCGGCGAAATATCTTCACGCGCGATGTTGATCTTAACGAATTGATCGGAAAAGATTTTGAAGTCCAGGGCGTGCGCTTTCACGGAACCGAGGAAAGTCGCCCGTGCGATTGGATGAATCGCGCCATCACCGCCGGCGCGAAAGAATTTCTCAAAGGCCGCGGTGGTTTGCGCGCGCGCATTCTCAGCGACGGGACTGTACGCTCGACCGCGACGATTTCGGCGTGATGACGTTGAGCGCAGTGTTGCTCGCCGGGGGTGAATCGCGGCGGATGGGTCGCGATAAGGCGACAATAATATTCGAAGGCGAGCCGTTGTGGCAGCGGCAGCTGCGCACGCTCGCACAAGTTGGCGCTGATCAGATTTTCGTTTCGGCGCGCAACGATCCGGCGTGGCGGCCTAACGATGTCGTGTTTGTGCCCGATGGCGATGAATCGCACGGACCGTGGAGCGGACTCGCGGCAACATTCGCGGCGATCTCGGCGACGCACCTGCTTGTTCTCGCGATCGACATGCCGTTTATGACCGCGGCGTATCTAACCTTGCTGCGCGAACAAATACAGCCTTCTCTCGGAATTGTTCGGGTCATTGGCGGCCGTTTCGAACCGGTCGCTGCGATTTATCCGCGAGAAGTACATGTCGATCTTGCAAACATCGCGGACTTTTCGCTGCAGACTTTCGTGAGAAAGATCGCCGATGCCGGGAAGGTTGCGGTTGTTGATGTGACGGAGGACGACGTGCCGCTGTTTCGGAATTTAAACGATCCGCGCGACCTTGCGGCGGCGTCATGAAAGATCGACAACGGCAGGTCGTGTGGTCGTGGCTGAAAACGATAGCGCAGCGCGCCTTCATGCCGGTCGATATCGCCTCGATCGTTTTCTTTCGAATCGTCTTTGGAACTCTCGTCCTCTGGCACGTGTGGAAATATTTCGCCGGCGGCGCTGTCGCCGCGCTCTGGATCGAACCACGTTTTCTTTTCAAGTATTACGGGTTCTCCTGGGTCCATCCGTGGCCATCGCAAATGCTGCACGCGCACTGGCTCGCGATCGGCGTCCTCGCGTTTTTTGTGGCGATCGGGTTCTGCTATCGCGCGAGCACGGTCTTGTTGTGGGTCAGCTACACCTATTTTCTGCTGCTCGATGAAGCGCGCTTCGTTAATCACACCTACCTCATTTGCCTTTTTAGTTTCCTTTTGATTTTTGTTCCCGCGCATCGCGCGCTTTCAATCGATGCCTGGTTCCGGCCGAACATTCGCGCACAAACAATTCCTTTCTGGTGTCTGTGGCTGCTGCGTTTTCAAATTGCCGTTGTCTATTTCTTCGCCGGTGTGGCCAAGATCGCGCCCGACTGGTTGCGCGGTGAACCGATGCGCTTTCGTTTTCGCGCGCAATCGGCTTTCCCGATCATCGGTCGATTTCTGCACGAAGACTGGGCGGTTTACGCGGCCAGCTACGGCTCGCTTCTGCTCGATCTATTCGTCGTGCCGTTGCTCATTTGGCGACGAACGCGTGTCGCCGCCTTCTGCCTCGCGCTGCTCTTTCATCTGATGAATGCGCGCCTGTTTCCGATCGGCATCTTCCCATGGCTCGTCATCGCTGCGACCACACTTTATTTTTCGCCGGATTGGCCGCGACGTTTGATCGCATTAGTTAGGTGGCGAAAGGAACATGTCGATCTTGCGGGCATGCGTGAAAGCACGCCGCAATCAAATCGCGCTCTCGTTCTCACATTGGTTGGGCTTTATGCGGCAATCCAAATTCTTTTGCCGCTGCGTCATCTCCTTACCCCCGGCGGTCTGGAATGGAATCAGGCCGAGCACCGTTTCAGTTGGCGAATGATGCTCGTGCATCAGGCCACGCGTTCTTTCTTTTACGTGACCGATCCGAACACCGGCCGGACGACGCAAGTCGGATTGGGACAATTTCTCAACGCGCGTCAGCGATCGATGATGGCCTCGCTGCCGGATTTCTCGATCCAGTTTGCGCATTATCTCGCGACGATCATGCCGCGCAATGGTCCACTGCCGTTGCGGGTGGAAGCACGCATTCTCACTGCGATAAACGGCCGCAAGCCGCAGCTTTATCTCGATCCGAATGTCGATCTTGCAGCGGGGCCGCGTCCATTGCTCCGACCGCGTTGGCTACGCGAAGTGCATGAGCCGTTGCCGCCGCCCGACCAGCGTTACCGCGAGCTGCCGTTGGAAACAAACGATCGCCCCGAGAATTAACGGTTGACCTAACGACCACTGTCAGGCTAAATCCGGACACATGAAGAAACTAACCCTTACGTTTGCGATGCTCAGTTTGCTCGCGTTCGGCGCATTTTTGTATGCCGGTCCGGAGCAAATTTCATCAGGTAAAGAAATGAAACAGGTGATGCAGTCGGTGCCGCCGCCATGCCCGAGCTGGACCGGTTTCTATATCGGTGTCTTTGGCGGCTACAAACGCGGCGACGCCGATGTCGATACACGTTTCACGGGGGATGACCTGTTTGTGACCTCCGTTCCGGCAGACGGCGCCGTGGTTACGTCGCGGCTAAGTCCCGATTTCGGCACTGACGGTCTCGAAGCGGGCGGCATCATTGGCTTCAATTATCAGTTACACAGCAACTGGATCTTCGGGTTGGAAGCGAGCGGCGGCAAGCTTTGGCTGCGTGACTCGGATGTGAGCGCGCGATTTATTGGCCCAGATTCGGGCGACGAATATCATACCTCGACCTCCTTTGACACGAATTACCTGTTCACGGTTGGTCCGCGCATCGGCTACGCTTTTT
>JBEEGX010000046.1:0-35572 GCA_041167105.1 Verrucomicrobiota bacterium | reverse complement strand
CCGATTGGTCGAGCGGCGACTTTACCATTCGAGAAGATGGTTTGTCCGCGCAAAACTGTGCGCACGATCCGCGGCAATTTGCGGCCGATGTATGGGCTTTGTTTGTGTCGGTAGTGCAACGATTCCGCGGTCACAAGATCGACATCGGCAAGATCGACAATCGATAAGTCGGCATCTTTGCCGACGGAGATTCCACCTTTCTGCGAGATGCGAAACCGTTCGGCTACGTTTTCACTCAACAATTTCGCGACATTGATTTTGTCGACGAGCAGTGCCAGCAAGTGCTGCGCGCCGGAAATTCCGCCCCAGACGTCGAAGAAATTTTCGCGGTCTTTCATTTCCGGCGGCGAAGGGGAATGATCTGAACCGATCGTCGTAAGATCGACAATCGCATTCCAAAGCTCGCGTTGAACATTCTTCGAACGCAACGGCGGCGCGCATTTTGCATCCGCGCCGATTTTTTCCATGTCGTCGCCGGTCAGCAGCAAATAATGCGGACAGGTTTCGCAAGTGACATCGACACCATTCGCGCGCGCGTCCGCGACGATTTTTACGCCGCGCCCGCAACTAACGTGAACGATGTGCAAACGACATCCGGTTTCCTGTGCAACATCGACAGCGGATTTGATCGCATCGAGCTCGGCTTCGACCGGGCGCGATTCAAGAAAGTCGCGCACAGTTTTTCCAGTGATTGGTCGAATCTCTTCCGGCGACTCCGCGTGCACCGCGACGAGCAAATCCAATTCGGCGGCGTGTTTCATTCCTTCGCGCAAGATCGACAACGACACATGCGGGAAATCGTCAATGCCGCTCGGACACATGAATGCTTTCAATCCGACGCAGCCGCGATCGCGCAGCGTTTCGAGTTCATTCAGATTTTCCGGAACAAGGCCGCCCCATAAACCGAAATCGACTAACGAATTCTTTTCAGCAGCCGCGCGCTTCTCGTCAAAGCTCGGACCGTCGATGGTCGGCGGATGCGAATTGAGCGGCATGTCGAAAATTGTGGTCGTGCCACCGGCGGCGGCGGCGCGAGAACCGGTTTCGAATCCTTCCCAATCGGTGCGGCCCGGTTCGTTGAAATGCACATGCGAATCGATCACGCCGGGAAAGATCGACATGTTGGTGGCGTCGATCTCTTCGCGCGCAGTTCCGCGAAGATTCGGCGCGATCTCGGCAAACTTTCCGTCAATGATTCCGATATCGCGATCGCGTCCGCGCACGATCAGATCGAAATCGCTCACGCAATCGTTCCCCACACGCGCAATCTGCTCACGCCACCGTCCGGATAAATGTTGAGTCGCACGTGCGTGCACTTGTCGATCTTGCGAAGTTCGCGCTCGAAGAAATGGCGCTTGTCGGCTTCGAGTTTTGTTTGCGGCAGGATTTCAGTCCACCGCGCGTTCGTTAGGTCAGAATCGGCCGAGGTGCAGCCGTCGATGGAACAACTGCCGGGAAAGTTTCCTTTGAAATGATTGGTATCGACTTCGATTTTTTTAATCGAACCGGCGCGGCCGAGTTTCAAAATGATCCAATCGTGTCCGGGGCCGCGACGGCGTTTTGTTTCCCAACCGTCGCCCATGTTCTCGGCACGACCGGGCATGATGAGATTTTGCATCGAGCTGAAGAACATGTCGCTGCACGCGAGTGGCACGCCGCCGTTTTCGATGGCGGCAAGATCGACAATTTCGTCCGGCTTCACCTTGCTCCAATCGGGAACGACGATTCCGTAAACGCGCAGTCGGGCGACGCCGCCGTCTGGAAAAATATTCAGGCGCACGTGCGTCCACGCCTGATCGTTCGTGAGCTCGAACAGATTTTGCGAGCCGGGATTGAGCGGAGATTTTTCGAGAACCGAAATCCAGGAAAGTTTTTCGACCGCCGCGATGTCTGTCGGGAATTTGTCGGAGATCGATAGCGCATCGAGCGAAGCAAACGGCGGGTGATTTCCGAGGAAATGGTTGGTGTCGATGTCGATCTTGCGAATGATGCCGCGCAAACCCAGCCTAACGGCACACCAATCATTTCCCGGCGTACGGCGCCGCCGGGATTCCCAACCGTCCATCCATTTACCGCGCTCGGTGTATTTGTCGGCGATGAAAATTCCGCGACCGGGTTTCAGCAGATTCTCTTTTTCGGCGAAGAATTCATCGTTCGCAATTAATGCGATTCCGCCAACGCGTTCGGCGGCAAGATCGACAAGTCCGGGCGGCGCGTTTAACTCCCGCGATACGTTGTGTAGCTCCATGGCGAGACGAGCAGGGGAACGTGATATTTCGCAGTCGCGTCCGAAATGGTGAAACGAACCGGGACGCGATCGAGAAACTTCTTCTCTCCGAAATAATCGCCGACGAAAAAGACGAGCTCATAGGTTCCGGCGACCATCTCCTTGTCGGCAAGCAATGGCGAATCGACGCGGCCATCATCGTTCGTGCGCACGGTTTTAATCTTGCGCGCTGGTTCGACCGACCAAAGTTCGATGGTCATCCCGCGCGCCGGAGCGCCGCGCGTAAGATCGAGAACGTGGGTCGTGAGCGTGCTCATTCCACCAAATCCTTCAAACGCAGTTCCGCGATTTTGAAAATCTCGCGCAGCGCGATTTCGATTTCCTGTCCGCGTGAGTTTTGTAAACGCCGCGGGAACGCGCTCAAGATTGCGTCCTTTTTATTTTCGCGCGCGCAGATGACGAACGGAAATTCGAAACGATCGCGGTAGGCGGCGTTATATTTCTGAAACTGCGCGACTTCGTTAGGCGAAAGATTTCCCAGACCGGCGGCGGCTTGTTCGCTTTGTGATTCGGAGGTCAATGTCGCATTGCCGACCAGATCCGGATGCGCGCGGATGAGGCAAAGTTTTTCGTCGTCGCTCGCTTTCATGACCGTGTCGCAGAGCGCGGCGTGAAGTTCGGCGCGATTCGCGAATGGCTGCTTCGACTGCGCGCGCGCAGCGATCCAGGGCGAATGTTCGAACACAGGTGTGAGCGTGCGGACGAACTCATGTCGATCTAACGCGTTGAGCTGCTCGACGTTTACCATCGCCTTATCCGAGTAAATGAATTAAGCATTCGGCGCAATGGCGAAGCTGGTCGCGAGTCGTTACGGCAAAGCGCGCGTGCGCGTGCTCAAGGTTTTGCGCGACGGCGACGTGCATCGGCTCCGCGATGTCGATGTGGCGGTGTTACTCGAGGGCGATTTCGAGACGTCTTACACCGGCGGTGACAACAGCAAAGTCGTGGCGACGGACACGATTAAGAACACGGTGAATGTGCTGGCGAAGGATCATCTCGGCGATGAGATCGAACGTTTCGCAATGTTTCTCGGCGAACATTTCGCCAAAAAATATACACAAGTGAATCGCGCGAAGATCGATATCTCCGAGCGCGAGTGGCGGCGAATGGAAATCGGCGGCAAGCCGCACCCGCATTCGTTCGTGAGTGGCGGCGATGCGCGAATGTTCACGCGCGTCGCGCAAGATCGACAATCGCACGTGATTGAGTCGGGCATTCGCGACCTCGTGATTTTGAAATCGACCGGCTCCGGCTTCGAAAAATATCCAAGGGATGAGTTCACCACATTGCGCGAAACGAGCGATCGCATTCTGGCAACGTCGTTCAGCGCGACGTGGCGCTTTCGCGAGAAGCCGAAAGACTTTCGCGCGGCGAACGAAGCGATCATTGTGGCGATGATGAAACCGTTCGCGGAGAATTATTCGCCGTCGGCGCAAACGACGTTGTTTCAAATGGGCGAGGCGGCATTGGCGGCGTGCCGCGAAATAGAACATGTCGATCTTGCCATGCCTAACAAGCATTGCTTGTTGATCGACCTGTCGCCGTTCGGTCTCGAAAATAAAAATGAAGTGTTCGTTCCGATCGACGAACCGCATGGCCAGATCGAGTGCAGCGTCGCGCGCGATGACTGATTGGCTGCTCGAGGAAATCGCGGCCGCGCGCCGTGAACGCAAAGCATGCGCGCTCGTCACCGTCGCCGCCGCGAAAGGTTCGGTCCCACGCGAAGCCGGCGCGAAGATGCTCGTTTATGCCGATGGAAAAATCAGCGGCACGATCGGTGGCGGAAAATTTGAATCGCTCGTGATCAAAGACGCGCAGCAACAAATGCGCGCGAAGAAACCATTGTTGAAAACTTATCCGCTGCACGAGAAAGCTGCGGACTCGTTCGGCGCAATTTGCGGCGGCGAATCGACGGTGTTGATCGAGCCGCAGGTTTTGCGTGAAGCGATTTTCCTTATCGGCGCCGGCCACTGCGCACAGGCGATTGCGAAACTCGCGCTCGAATGCGGCTTGCACGTAACGGTGGTGGACGATCGCAAAGAGTTATTGTCGATCTTTCCGGAGGCGGTGGAGCGAGTGGACGATGTCGATGTTGCAAAATTTATCGGCAAACGAAAGTGGGCGCATGACGAAGCGATCGCGCTGGTGAGCCGAAATTACGTGATCGATCGCGTCGCATTAGCGGCCGCGGTTAAAACGAAAGGCGCAGGCTACATCGGCATGATCGGGAGCCGGCGAAAAGTGCAACGCGTTTTCGACGAGTTGCGAAAATTGAAGATCGACAAGGAACGACTGGCGAAAGTCTACGCGCCGCTCGGTCTCGACATCGGCGCCGATTCGCCGGCGGAAATCGCGGTCAGTGTTCTCGCCGAAATCCTGGCGGTGTTGCGCAAACACAGTGGGCGAAATTTGCGCGATGAAAAATAAAATTGGCTCCAGAGGTAGGATTCGAACCTACGACCAATCGGTTAACAGCCGACCGCTCTACCACTGAGCTACTCTGGATCGCAAAAAAATTGCCGCTGCAAGCAGCGGCGGAAATTGGTTGCGGGGGCGGGATTTGAACCCGCGGCCTTCAGGTTATGAGCCTGACGAGCTACCAGGCTGCTCCACCCCGCGATCTGAAAGTAGTATGTCGATCTTGCGCGGGGAAGCAAATTCTAAAGCGAGCGCTAGTGAAGCGCGAAACGCGCACTCGGTTTCGCGACGGCGTGCAAAACTTCCGCCAGCCGCCCGAGCGCAATCGGCTTCGGTAACATCGCGGCCGCGCCGGAATCGGCCACTTCGTTCGGCCCCGACAATCCGGAAACGAGCACGACGCGCGCGTCGGGATCTTTCGCGAGAATATTTCGGCACGCGGTCGCGCCGTTTAGCTTCGGCATCCAATAATCCATGAGCACGACATCGGGTTTGTGTTTCGCATACGCGTGGATCGCTTCGAGGCCGGAGCTGACGACTTCGACAACTTCCGCGTCGCAGTGGCTGACGAGCGCGGCGAGCGTGGTGCCGACACTTCGTTGATCGTCTGCAATCAGCACCCTCATACCCTGCCGAAAATGCAGAAGCTTCCGTGCCAGCGCGCGAAGATGATTTGAGAGATTCACGGCGCGGCTGAAAATGAAAGTCGATGGGCGCAGACAAAATTCTTGTCGGGACGGCGAGCTGGTCCGATCCGGGATTTGTCGCGCACTGGTATCCGAAGAAAATGAAAGCAGGCGAACGGCTCGCGTGGTACGCGCAGCATTTCGAAATGGTCGAAGTGAACTCGACGTTCTACTCGGTGCCGGACGCGCGGACGGTGGAGCGTTGGTGCAAGGAAACGCCGAGCGAGTTCACCTTCGATGTGAAGTTGCATCAATTGTTTTCGTTTCACTCGACGCCGGCAAAACTGCTTCCGCCGGAGTTGCAGCGGATGGCGGAGATCGATGCGAAAGGGCGAGTGAATGCGACGCCGAACCTGCGCGAGAAGCTGCTGAAGATTTTTTTGGCGACGATGTCGATCTTGCGACGAGACAACAAACTCGGCGTGCTTTTGCTGCAGCTTTCGCCGGCATTTTCACCGCGAAAACACCAACTGAGCGAACTGGACGACTTGTTAGGAATGCTGAGCGATTTTCCGACGGCCGTCGAATTTCGGAATCGAAATTGGGCGACTCGCGATCACCTAAGATCGACAATCGCATTTCTGCGGAAATACGATGCGATTTTCGTGAACGTGGACGCGCCGCAGGCGGATCATTTCACGATTATGCCGAGCGACATCGATGAAGTAACGAACGACACCGCGGCATACCTGCGATTGCACGGGCGCGACGCGAAGGCGTATACGACCGGCAAAACGGTGGCGACGCGTTTCCATTACGATTACAGCGCCAAAGAAATCGCGGAAGTCGCGGAGCGTAGCCGCAAACTCGCGGGGGAAGCGAAGGAGGCGCACATTGTTTTCAATAACAACGCGCTCGATTACGCGCCGCAGGCAGCGTTGCGTTTGCGCAAAGCGCTTGGACAGATCACGAATCTGCCGCCACAGACGGCGGAGCTATTTTGATTTATGGTCGAAGGCGTGGACGAAACATCGACAAGTCCGAGCCGGACTGGCGCAAGATCGACATCTAGTCCTGCGTCGCATTACGGCCCGCGTCTGCCGCGATCACTCGCGCAATTCAAGCAATGGCTGAGCGATCATCACATGACGTTGATGGCGATCAACGATACGCCGCACTCGGTCGCGCTCGGCTGTGCCATCGGAATGTTTTTCGGATTCACGCCGCTCTACAGTTTGAAAACGCTGCTCTCAATTGCGTTCGCCTGGATATGTCGATCTAACAAAGTGGCGGCGGCGATTGCGTCGAATTTGCACGACATCTTTTTTATCGCTATGCCGGCAGTATACTTTTTCGAATACAAAATCGGCTGCTGGATCCTGCAACGGCCACCGGCGCACAAGGTGTTTCATCATTTCGCGATTGGCGATTACGTGCATTGGCATTTTCTAATGCGGGTCGTCTGGCCGGCATTAGTGGGGTCGGTCATGCTGGCGCTGCCGTCGGCGCTGCTGACGTATTTCATTATCCGAATGCTGGTGAGCCGGGCGCGTTCGTCGACAGAATAAATCGGCCGTCCGGCACGAGAGTTGCATTAAAGAGCGCCTAAAGATTTGTTCTGCCTTCGCTCAGCGGAGTCGGACGAATTCAGCACTCATGATTATGAAATCGCTCATCGCCTTTGCTTCCAGCATCCTGCTTTGCTCCTGCGCCGATATGTACGTGACGAAAACAGACGTCGCGACTTCGTGCGGAACCGGTGCCGCCATCGACGCGAAAGATGTCGCGTCGGGTATGCACTTCACCACCTGCGGCGTGGGTGCGCATGATCCGCGCGCCATTTACATTCGGCCGTTCTGCATCGACACGGCCGTTTTCCAAGGCGACGAAGCGGCGAGCGACGGCGAAATGCCGATCCGCAAAGCGCTAACGCCGGTGGAATTCGCACAAGATTTGAAGGAAGAGCTCGAACGCATCGCGCCGGCTCGCATTTTGAAAGATAGCGAAGCGCCGCGCACGGGCTGGCTGGTGGAAGGAAATTTCACCGCGGTTGATGGTGGTAGCCCGTTAGGCCGCTTCTTCTTCGGCAACTTCGGCGCAGGCCGCTCGTTTCTCGCGTTGCATGTGAAAATCACGGACGTGGATAAAGGCTGCGTTGTTTACGAATTCGATATGGCCGGCGGCAGTGGTTACCAGGGCCGGCATGGAACCTTGCGCGCGAGCGGACTCGGCAAAGCGTCGCATTTCGATCTGCGCAACGCGGCTGAGCGCATCTACATCACGCTGAGCGCAAATCCGTATCGATACGCGGTACGTTCGTCACCGGTGCTTCAATAATTTTTCGGCTGTTGTTGTCTTAACGACGGCGCTCGCTGCAAAGCGGGCGCCGTTTTTGTTAAACGCCAGTCCGACCGGGACTGTCGATCTTGCACGATGTCGATCCCAGCTCCGCTGAAGCTACGGCGGGCAGGCTTGCGCGGTTGCGGCGTGCCGCTAAGATGCCGCGCGATGTTCTCGAAACGTATTTTCGCAATTGCCACGCTCGCTTTTTGCGCTCAATCCGCGCTCGCAGCGCAGGCTTACATCATCATTGACGACAAATCGGGTTACGTGCTCGAGGCCGCGAACGCGAAGGACAAACGGCAGATCGGCAGCCTAACGAAAGTCGCGACCGCGTGCGTGGTGCTGGATTGGGCTGATAAACGCGGGAATGGCGCGCTCGACGCCGTGGTCAGCATTCCGCCGCAGGCGTTCGTCGGCATTCAGGAGAACAACATCGGCTTTTCGCCCGGCGACCAGATTACCTTACGCGATCTCATGTACGCGGCGCTCGTGCAATCGGACAACATCGCCGCGTTCACTTTGGCTGCACATGTTGGATCGACAATCAACATTGCCGGCGGCAACAAAAAAATGGGACCGGTCGACATTTTCGTCACGCAGATGAACGCGCTCGCCCAAAATCTGAAGATGTTGAAAACGCGCTTCGTCAATCCGCACGGCATCGACGACAACGTACGCTCGCAGCCGTATTCGACCGCGGAAGATCTGGCGCGCCTGACGAGATACGCGATGAACAAGGCGTCGTTTCGGTTTTATGTTTCGCAAAAGGAGCGACAAATTTCGTTTCGTCACGCCGGCAAAACACGCAGCTACATGTTGCGGAACACGAACGAGCTGGTCGGCGCGCACGGAATCGACGGCGTGAAGACCGGTAAGACCGCGCGCGCGGGCGAGTGTCTGATTTTGTCAGCGCGGCGCGAATCGGAAGTGGTGCAGCAGGGTCAATACACGTCCGTGTATCCGCGTCACATCATCGTGGTCTTGCTCGGCAGCACGAATCGTTTCGGCGAAGGTGCCGGTTTGCTTGGACGCGGCTGGCAGTTGTTCGATCAATGGTCGGCCGGCGGCAAGCCGATGACGCCGGAAAAAGTGCTGCAGTAGATGAGCGAAACGAAAACGCGCATCGGCGTACTGACGAGCGGCGGCGATTGTCCCGGTCTCAACGCGGTGTTGCGCGGTGTCGTGCTTGCGGCGGAAAAGCTCGGTTGGGAAGTGGTCGGATTCAAAGACGGCTTCGAAGGGCTTTTGCCGCCGGGCGATTACATCATCTTAGATCGACATGGTACCGACGGGATCATGGCGCTCGGCGGCACAATCATCGGGACGACGAACCGCGGACATTTCATCGCGAAAATCGGCGCGGGCGATCGCGCGGTGGTTGCGGCGGACGTAATCGCGAACGCGAAAAAGGTGTTGAACGATCTCAATGTGAAAGCGCTCGTCATTGTCGGCGGCGACGGGTCGATGGTGACGGCGCTGCAATTGCAGGAAGCGGGCATCAATTGCATCGGCGTTCCGAAAACGATCGACAACGATCTCGAAGCGACAGCGATGACGTTCGGTTTTGATTCCGCGGTCGCGATGGTGATGGACGCGCTCGACCGATTGCACACGACCGCGACGAGTCACAAGCGCGTCATGGTCGTCGAAGTGATGGGCCGGCACGCGGGATGGATCGCGCTGCACGGCGGCGTCGCCGGCGGCGCCGATATCATTTTGATCCCGGAGATTCCGTTCGATTACGATCGCATCGCGGCCGCGATCAAACAGCGCGGCGCGCATGGCGATCTCGGCACGCTCGTCGTCGTCGCGGAAGGCGCGAAGGCGCGGGACGGACAGCAGATCAAACGCGAAACGCACGGCGGCGAATTTAAACTTGGCGGCATCGGCGAAATCGTGGCGCACGAAATTGCGCAGCGCACCGGAAAAGAAACGCGCGCATGCGTGCTCGGACATTTGCAACGCGGCGGTCCGCCGACGACGCTCGATCGCATTCTCGGCACGCGTTTCGGCGTGAAAGCAGTGCAGCTCGCGAACGAAGGACATTTCGGATCGATGGTGAGCTACCAAAATTATCAGGTGCGACATGTGCCGATCGCGGACGCGGTGAATCGATTGCGTCTCGTCCCGCCTAACGGCGAGATGGTGCAGACCGCGCGCGACGTCGATATTTCATTCGGCGACTAGATGTCGATCTTGTGAAGATCGTCCTCGCATACTCCGGCGGGCTCGATACGTCGGTGATTCTTCGCTGGCTGAAAGACAATTATCAGGCGGAGATCATCGCGTTCTGCGCCGACATCGGACAGGAAGAAGAACTCGACGGGCTGAGAGAGAAAGCGCTCAGCACCGGCGCGTCGAAATGCGTGATCGACGATCTGCGCGAAGAATTCGCGCGCGATTTTATTTTCCCGATGTTTCAAGCCGGCGCGATTTACGAGGGCCAATATTTTCTCGGGACGAGCATCGCGCGCCCGTTGATCGCGAAACGCATGGTCGAAATTGCCCGCGCCGAAAAAGCCGATGCGATTGCACACGGCGCGACCGGAAAGGGGAACGATCAGGTTCGTTTCGAGTTGACGGCCGCGGCGCTGGCGCCGGAGCTCGAAGTGATCGCGCCGTGGCGCGACGAGAAGTTCCGTGAAAAATTTCCCGGGCGCGCCGAGATGATCGCGTTCGCGAAGGCGAATAAGATTCCGGTCGAGGCGACCGCGGAGAAATCCTATTCAACCGATCGTAATCTTCTCCACATCAGTTTCGAAAGTGGTGTGCTGGAGGATCCGTGGTTCGACGCCAGCTCAAAAGAGATGCGCGACATGTATAAATTGAGTGTCGCGCCCGAAGATGCGCCTAACGAAAGCGAACATGTCGATCTTGCATTTGAGTCCGGGAATTGCGTGGAGGTGAATGGAACGACACTTTCACCGCTTGGCGTAATGGAGACGCTGAACAAACTCGGCGGCAAACATGGCATCGGCCGCATCGATATCGTGGAGAATCGTTTTATCGGGATGAAAGGCCGTGGCGTTTATGAAACTCCCGGCGGCGCGATTCTGCATTTCGCGCATCGCCAGATGGAAACGCTGACGATGGATCGCGAAGTCATGCACCTCCGCGACAGTTTGATTCCGAAATACTCTTCTCTCGTTTACAACGGCTTTTGGTTTTCGCCGGAACGCGAAGCGTTGCAAGCGCTCGTGACCGAAACGCAGCGGGACGTGTCCGGCGTCGTTAGGCTAAAGCTTTACAAGGGCAATATCATCGTCGCCGGACGGAAAAGTCCGAAGAGTTTGTACGATCCAAAGATCGCGACGATGGAAGGTGAAAGATCGACATATAACCAAAGCGATGCCACCGGATTCATCAGGTTGAATGCCTTGCGGCTAAAAGTTCGCGCGGCGGTGAAACCGCGACCAACTGGACCAAATGAGGACTAACAAAATTATCTGTGCCGTGTTGGGCGTCATGCTGGTTGCTCCCGCGTGGGCCGCGGAAGTTACAGTCGTGAAAGATGTCCTTGGACCGGAAGGTCCGTTGTTCATCGACGGCAATCTTTACTACGTCGGCTGGATCTCGAACACGCTGGAGAAGTGGGATGGGAAAAAATCCACCGTGCTGAATCACACCGATGGCTGCGGTCATAACGGCCTGGCACTTACGAAACAGAAAACATTCCTCCTCGCCTGCACGGAGGAACATGGCGCCATCATGGAACTTGATCTGACCGGGAAGCAGTTGCGCCGTTGGGATGCCGACAAGAACGGCCAGCCTTTTGCCGGCGGCATCAATGACATTGTCGTCGCGCCTAACGGCGCTGCTTATGCGACCGTTTTCGGCCCCTACGTTGACCCGCAACCTACCGCGGTGGTGGGAAAAATTCTGTATCTGGCGCCGGGTGGTCAGCAATGGGTCGAGGTCGCGAACGATCTTAATTACGCCAATGGCATCGGCGTTTCGCCCGACCAGAAAACGCTCTACGTCAGCGAAACAGTCGGCAATTGCATGTTGGAATTCACCATCAATGACGATGGCTCGTTAGGCCATCGATCGAATTTCGCGCTGCTCAATCTGCTCGCCCCCGACAAGAACAAATCGTGGTGGCTCGGCCCCGATAGCATGAAGATCGACAAGAAGGGCAACATTTATGTCGCGCAGTGGTTCGGTGGCAAGGTTTTGAAACTATCTCCCGACGGCAAGCTCCTGCATGTCTTTGAAATCGCAGCCGGCGATGGCACGACCAATGTCGCCTTTGGCAAAGACGGCAAGGAATTGTTCGTTACGGTGGTGAAAGATCCAAACGACCAAAAGGCAAAAGGCTGCATCGTGAAGATTCCGAATTTCGACTAGCCGCCGAAATAATCATGTGGGTTCGCCACCGCCGAACGCCTAAGCTGAGCAGGCATGGCCGCTGAAGCTAAGAAAGAGATTCAGCTCGAGATCGCGCATGTTTTGTTCATCGACATCGTTGGCTACTCGAAGCTGTCGATTAATGATCAGCGCGCAGCGATTGATGAACTGACTCAGACCGTCCGCGCGTCCGAGCAATTTCAGAACGCGGAAGCCGCGGCTCGATTGATCAAGATTCCCACCGGCGACGGCATGGCGCTGGTTTTTTATAAGAGCCCGGAAGAGCCGGTGAAATGCGCACTCGAAATCGGTCGCGCTCTCAAAGGACGCCGACAACTTCGAATGGGTGTGCACAGCGGTCCGGTCAGCGGTGTGATCGATGTGAACGGTCAGGCCAACCTAGCCGGTGCCGGCCTGAACACAGCGCAACGAGTGATGGACTGCGGCGACGCCGGACACATTCTTCTCTCCAAACGCATCGCCGACGATCTGGGCGAATACGAACATTGGCGGCCACTCCTGCACGATCTTGGCGAATGCGAAGTGAAACACGGGACGCGGGTTTCCATTGTGAATCTTCACGCGGATGAAGTGGGCAATCCGCAACTTCCGAAAAAATTCCGAGCCCAGAAAAAGCACCGAGCGCAGATGCGTTGGGCGGTCACGACGTTAGCGTTGCTCGCCCTCGCGACAATTCTCGCTGGCATCGCAGTGTTTTCCCGCAATCGCGGGCGATCGACGCTGGCCGCGCCGGAAAAAAGCATCGCCGTGCTTCCATTCGAAAACCGGAGCGAAGACAAAGCCAACGCTTACTTTGCCGATGGCGTGCAGGACGAGATTCTGACGCACCTCTCGCGGATCGCGGACTTGAAGGTGATTAGCCGGACCTCCGTCATGCAGTACAAAAGCGGAGTCGTGCGCAACCTGCGCGAGATCGCGCAGCAGCTCGGCGTCGCCCACGTGGTCGAAGGCAGTGTGCAGCGCGCCGGCAGCAAAGTGCGAGTGAACGCGCAGCTCATCGACGCGATGAGCGATGCGCATCTCTGGGCCCAAACTTACGACCGCGACCTCGCGGACGTTTTTGCGATCCAAACCGAAATCGCGGAAGCGATCGCGGCGCAACTTCAGGCAAAGCTTTCGCCGCGGGAGAAGGCCGCGATCAAACAACCGCCGACAAACGACATCACTGCCTTCGACCTCTACACGCGGGCCAAGAATCTTTTTCTGACGGCGTACGGCAGCAGCACGGGGAGCGCGGATTTACTACACGCAGCCGATTTGCTGAACGAGGCGGTCGCGCGTGATCGATCATTTTTTGATGCGTATTGCCAACTCGCCTTCACTAATTACGGGTTGTATTCGACCGGGTTCGACCACACACCCGCGCGTCTGGCCCAAGCCGACGCGGCCTTGCAAGCGGTGGCGCGCCTCCGTCCGGATGCCGGTGAAACCCACTTAGCCCGGGCCCGACATTTTTACTTTGGATACCTCGATTATGGCGGTGCTTTGGCTGAACTGGAAGTCGCGCGCCGAATCATCCCGGGAGATCCGTGGGTGGCCGCGTTGCAAGGTTTCATTGAAAGGCGGCAGGGGCGCTGGGACGAATCTATGCGCGACCTCGAGCGCTCCATTGAACTCGACCCACGCAATATTCACACGCTCCAGCAGGCGGCATTAAGTTACCAATTTCTTCGGGGGTATCCCAAAGCCAAATCAAAGTTGGCGCGTGTCTTGGCGTTCGAACCCAACGATGCTGTAACGAGAGTCTCGTACGCGTTCGTAGAATTGGATTGGAAAGCCGATACGCGGCCGATGCATCAAGCAATAGATTCGATTCGGGCCACAAATGCCGCGGCGGTGCCAAGCATTGCAAATTATTGGCTTGTGTGTGCAATGGCTGAACGGGACGGTGCCGCCGCACAAAACGCCTTAGTGACGTCAGGCGAAAATCCCATCACGACCTTAGGTGCGACAGACAACATGAATTTTAATCGTCCGTTCATAGAAGGTCTCATCGCTCGCTTGATGAAGGACGAGAGCAAAGCGCAGTCTGCGTTCACTGCTGCACGCGCAGAGCAGGAGAAAGTCGTCCAGGCGCAACCAAATTACGGCCCGGGACTGTGCCTGCTCGGTTTGATCGACGCGGGGCTTGACCGGAAAGAGGACGCGCTCCGCGAAGGCCGACGCGCGATCGAACTTCTTCCGGTGGAAAAAGATGCGCTCGGTGGCATCGCCATCATCAAGTACTTCGCGATGATCGCTGCGTGGGTCGGCGACAAAGATCTCGCTTGCCAGCAGCTCGCCATCGCTACGCAGCACCCCTGCGACTTGAGCTATGGCCAATTGAAACTGCTGCCATTCTGGGATCCGTTGCGCGGCGATCCGCGCTTCGAGAAAATCGTCGCTTCACTTGCACCGAAATAAATTTCCTCGCATGTCAGCCGAGATCAAAAAGAAGATCGAGCTGGAGATCGCGCATGTCTTGTTCATCGACATCGTCGGTTACTCGAAGCTTTCGATTAACGAACAGCGCGCGGCGATTGATGAACTGACACAAGCCGTTCGCGCGTCCGAGCAGTTTCAAAACGCCGAAGCCGCGGCCCGCTTGATCAAAATCCCGACCGGTGACGGGATGGCGCTGGTTTTTTACAAGAGCCCGGAAGAGCCGGTGGAATGCGCGCTCGAAATCAGTCGCGCGCTAAAAGATCGACAACTACGAATGGGAGTGCACAGCGGCCCGGTCAGCGGGGTGATCGATGTGAACGGTCAAGCCAACCTCGCCGGTGCCGGCCTTAATATGGCGCAACGGGTGATGGATTGCGGCGACGCCGGGCACATTCTTCTCTCCAAACGCATCGCGGATGATTTGGGAGAATACGAACATTGGCGGCCGCTTCTGCACGATCTCGGTGAATGCGAAGTGAAGCATGGGATGCGCGTGTCGATTGTGAATCTTCACGCGGATGAAGTGGGCAATGCGCAATTGCCGAAAAAGTTTCAAACTGTGAAGAAGCACAGAGCGCGAATGCGCGCGGCGGCCACGACCGCAGCGGTCCTCGCGCTGGCGATTGCGCTGCTTGTTGTTTCAAAAAAATCGGCAAGATCGACATCGTCCGTTCCGGAAAAAAGCATTGCCGTTTTACCCTTCAAGAACTTGAGCGCGAATGAAGAGAACGCGTACTTTGTCGATGGCCTGACGGAAGAGATTTTGAATCGTCTCGTACAGATCAGTCCGTTGAAGGTACCCGGGCGCACATCTTCGTTTGTATTTAAGGACCAGAACCGCGATTTGCGAGAAATCGGCGCTGCGCTCGGCGTAGCTCACGTGCTGGAGGGCAGTGTGCGCAAATCCGGGGAGCGCTTGCGCATCACCGCGCAGCTGGTGCGCACGTCCGATGGTTACCACCTCTGGTCGCAGGCCTACGATCGGCAGCTCGACGACATCTTTGCCATCCAGGAGGAAATTGCAGGCGCGATCGCGAAGGCGCTTTCGGTTCAACTGAAACTTGGCGGCGAAGGAAAGCCCGAGCGGCCAACCCAGGACATGGCTGCTTACGGCGAATACCTCGAGGCGCGTGCGCTTATTCCGCAGCGAAATGCCGACAATTTGCGGCGCGCGACCACGCTTTTGGAGACAGCTGTGCAGCGGGATCCTGGTTTTGCAAAAGCGTGGGCTGCACTCGCCCAGGCGCATGCGCTAGGCTTCTACTATGTCGTAGTGCCGATAAAGCAGTCACTCGAAGGCGCCGAGAACGCGGCTCGCAAGGCGTTGGCGATCGATGACTCGCTCGGCGCCGCACATTCCGCGCTGGCCGATGTGTTGCGTGATCGTTACGACTGGTTGGCGGCGGAAGCCGAATATCGGCGCGCGCTTGAGCTGAATCCCGGCGAGGCTGAAACGCACAATCAATATGCGCATTTGCTGCTCAGGGTCGGCCACCTCGACGCTGCCTTCGAGCACGCCCGCCGCGCCTGCGAACTGGATCCGCTCGCTTGGGTTCCACCTTCCATCGCCGCTCTTAGTCAGCTGGCGCGGGGCGACCGCGCACAAAGCAGGGTCTGGCTCGACCGCTCCGAAAAAGCCTTGGGGAAAATCGACGGATATGCAATTCGTTATGAGTTGATGCACGCACTTGCGGGCATTGATACAGACCTTGCGCGGCGCGCACTTGCGATGGCACGGGCCTCCGCGGCACCCGAATTATCTTCTCCGGCTGACAAACAACTGATCGAGGCGCTGGATCAGGCGCTGGGCTCCACTGGCAACAGCTCAGAGCCGGCGCCGAACCTAAGCCGCGCGCTGACAGACGCCCAAGCGCGGGGCGAACTCCACGTTGGCTCGGACGTCGCCATGGTTGCAGTTTATGTGAATCAGCCGGCGGTCGCCGTGGATGCGTTATGGTCCGAGGTGCGGCCGGCCGGCGGCGACCTGACGTGGATCTGGACGACGCCCGCACTTCGGTCACTGCGCCACGAGCAGCGCTTTCGCGAGCTGCTCAAAGCAATGAAGCTGCCGGAGTATTGGCGCGCAGCTGGCTGGCCTGAGTTTTGCCGCCCCAAGGGCGCAAACGATTTCGAATGCCTCGCGGCGAAATAAGCATGGCCGCCGAAATCAAAAAAGAGATCCAGCTCGAGATCGCGCATGTTTTGTTCATCGACATCGTCGGCTACTCGCAGCTTTCGATTAATCAACAACGCGGGGCGATTGAGGAGCTGAACGAAATCGTTCGGGGCTCACCGCAATTTCAAAACGCCGAAGCCGCCGCTCAACTGATCAAGATCCCTGCCGGCGACGGGATGGCCCTGGTTTTTTATCGCAATCCCGAACAACCGGTGGAATGCGCCCTCGAAATTTCTCGGACTCTTAAGGCACATCCGCAGATGCACCTTCGAATGGGAGCGCACAGCGGCCCGGTCAGCGGCGTGATCGATGTAAACGGTCACGCGAATCTCGCCGGGGCCGGTCTCAACATCGCGCAGCGGGTGATGGATTGCGGTGATGCCGGACACATTCTCGTGTCGAAACATGTCGCCGATGATCTCGGCGAATACGAGCACTGGCGACCATTCCTCCACGCTCTCGGCGAATGCGAGGTGAAACACGGGATGCGCATTTCGATCGTGAATGTTTACGCGGATGAAGTGGGCAATGCGCAGCTGCCGAAAAAATTCCAGGCGCTGAAAAAACGGACGCAGCAAATTCGTTGGGCCGGTGCGGTGGCCGCTTTGCTCGTCGTCGCGGCGGTCGCCGCCGGCATCGGCATCTTTTCCCACGATCGCGCAAGATCGACATCTACACCTAGGGAGAAAAGTATCGCGGTGTTGCCATTTGAAAATTTGAGCCGCGATCCCGATAACGCCTACTTCGCTGAGGGAATTCAGGATGAAATCCTGACCCGCTTATCCAAGATCGCGGATTTGAAGGTGATCTCGCGCACTTCGACGCAGCATTACAAAAGCGCGCCGGAAAATTTGTCCGAAGTCGGGAAGCAACTTCGGGTCGCGCACATCGTGGAAGGAAGCGTGCAAAAAAGCGGCGACGCCGTGCGCATCAACGTGCAGCTCATTAAAGCGGCTGACGATTCGCATCTCTGGGCTGAAACCTTCGATCGTAAGTTGATCGACATTTTCTCGGTCGAGAGCGAAGTGGCCAAAGCGATCGCCGATCAATTGCGAGCCAAACTCAGCGGCTCTGAAGCGCAGGTTATCGCTGCAAAACCGACGGAGAATCCCGAGGCTTACGATACTTATCTTCGCGGGCTCGCTTACTCGCTTAAGCCCAATCTTACCCAATCGAATTTTTTGGGAGCGCAGGAGCATCTAAGAGAAGCCGTTCGTTTGGATCCGAAGTTTGCCCTCGCCTGGGCGCTCCTCGCCAGGATGGATGCGCTGGCCCATTCCACCTTTCACCTCCCGACTTGCGAAGAGTCACTGCAAGCGGCCGATACCGCCTCGATTCTTCAGCCAACACTGGGTGAGGCGTTGATGGCGAAAGGCTACTACTACTATGGTTGCCTGAGAGATTACGAATCGGCGAAGGCATACTATCAGCGCGCACGAGAGGTTCTGCCGAATAGCAGTCAAATCCCGCAAGCGCTCGCTTTCGTTCTGCGCCGGGCGGGCGACTTGAATGCCAGCCTCGAACATTTCAAACAATCTGAGAACCTCGATCCGCGAAACACATCATTGCTCACTCAGTATGCTCTTACTTATGTAGTCGTTAGGCGCTTCGACGAGGCCATACAGAAACTCGATCAGATTCTCACGATCGTGCCCGGGGATCCCGATACTCTCGCGGTGAAAGCGTGCGTATTGATAAGTCAGGGAAACGTGGATGCGGCTTCGGCGGCTGTCGGCCCGCTGCAGCCATCGAGCGATCAGTTTCTTCCACTCGAAGTGCAGGCCTACGTGGCGATTTTGGCCCGGCAGACCGGGCCGATCGTTTCCCGATTAGCTGAAGCGCTTGCTCATTCCAATCCGGCTCGTCGTCAGGAAAACGCTGAGCTGCGATTTTGGTTTGGCTGGGCGCAAAGCGTTGCCGGGGATGCGGTCGCCGCTAAAACAATCTGGCAACAAACGCGGGCCGAACTGGAAGACTTGCTAAAGCAACAACCGGAAAACGTCACCGTTATCGCTGATCTTGCCCTCACCTGTATCGGTCTCGAAGACACAGCCGCCGCTGAAGGATTAGCCGATCGCGCCTCGGCTTTGGATTTCGTTAGGCGAGACGCGTTGCTCAGTCCTTTCTTTGAAGAGATGCGCGCGCGGGCGTTGGCCCGCGCCGGAGACGCTGAGCGCGCCATACCGCTCCTGGCACAGCTTCTCTCTACGCCCTACGGCGGTGTCTCTTATTGGGATTGGCGACTCACTCCGGCGCTGCTCCGGCTCGATCCAATGTTCGATCCGCTTCGGAACGACCCGCGCTTCCAGAAACTCGTCGCCGCGCCCCCGCCGAAATAGATCGATCGCAGCGCTGTCCCATCCTTGCGGCGTGCGATTGTCGATCTTATATTTTGAAGGCGTCAATCAACACGAAGGAACCTTATGCCAACGACAATTGCAGCTCCGAAAAAAGTTCCGGCAACGGAGCAGGATTTTTTACCGCTCGAAGGCACCGATTACATCGAGTTTTATGTCGGCAACGCGAAGCAGGCGGCGCATTTCTACAAAACGGCATTTGGTTTTCAGAGCCTGGCCTATTCCGGACCGGAAACCGGGACGCGCGATAAAGTCAGTTATGCGATCCGGCAGGATAAGCTGACGTTTGTCCTAACGACTCCGTTGCGGCCGCAGAACGAGATCGCCGATCATATTTACAAACACGGCGATGGGGTAAAGGCGATCGCGTTGAAAGTGAAGGACGCGACATCGGCGTGGAAGGAAACGACGCAGCGCGGCGGTAAAAGTTATCTCGAGCCGAAGACGCTGGAGGACAAACACGGCAAGCTCGTCATGAGCGGTATCCACACTTACGGCGAGGTGGTACATCTTTTCATCGAGCGCGACGATTACACCGGGCCATTCATGCCGGGATTCGAGAAATGGGAATCCAATTACAATCCGAGCGAGACCGGACTGCTCTATTGCGATCATTGCGTGGGCAACGTCGGTTGGAACCAGATGAATCCGTGGGTGAAATTTTACGAAGACGTGATGGGCTTCAAAAACATCCTGACCTTCGACGACAAGGACATCTCGACCGAATACTCGGCCCTGATGAGCAAAGTCATGAGCAACGGGAACGGCTTTGTGAAATTTCCGATCAACGAGCCGGCCGAAGGCAAAAAGAAATCGCAGGTGGAAGAGTATCTCGAATTTTACAACGGTGAAGGTGTGCAACACGTCGCGATCGCGACAAAGGATATCGTGAAAACCGTGACCGAGATCCAAAAGCGCGGCGTCGAGTTCCTGAATATTCCGTCAACGTATTACGACGAGTTGCCCGATCGCGTCGGCCACATCGATGAAGATCTTGAGCCATTAAAGCGACTCGGCATCCTGGTCGATCGCGATAACGAAGGATATCTGCTGCAGATTTTCACCAAGCCGGTGGAAGATCGGCCGACGTTATTTTTCGAAATCATTCAACGCAAAGGCGCGAAGAGTTTCGGAAAAGGCAATTTCAAGGCGCTGTTTGAGGCGCTCGAGAAAGAGCAAGATCGGCGAGGGAATTTGTAAACGGAGGTAAGATCGACAATGCCATTTTATCAACGACTCGGTGACCTGCCGAGAAAGCATCACATCTGGTTTCATCGCAACGGCCAGGGACCCGGTTACAAAAATGAGGGCATCTATTACGAGCACGTCGTGACGACCGAAGGATTCAACGAAGCGTTCTCGATCATGTATCACCTGCGGCCGCCTACGCGCGTGCGCAGCGTGAAGTTATTGAAGTGTGAAGAGCTGAAGAAAGCCGCCGACAGCCCGCTGCGTCATCATCATTTGAAAACCGCGAACATGCCGCGCCGCGGCGATCTCTACAGCGGCCGCGTGCCGATTCTTTTCAATCAGGACATGACGGCGTGGCGCGCGCGTCCGGAAAAACTCTACGGCAAGTTCGAGTATTTTAAGAATGGCGGCGCCGACGAAATCATATTCGTCTTCAAAGGCGGCGGGACGGTCGAGACGATGTTCGGCAAGCAACGTTATCGCGCCGAAGATTACATCGTCATTCCGCGCGGCATCACTTATCGCCTCGTGCCGGATAAAATTGACGAAGAAGATTATTTAATTCTCGAATCAGCGGGTCCGGTTCGAATTCCGAAACGCTATATGAATGGCGAAGGCCAAATCAAAATGGGCTCGCCGTATTCCGAACGCGATTTCCATGGGCCGACCGAGCTTAACGTTGTCGATCTTGAAGAAGACACCGAGGTTCTCGTAAAGGACGGTCCGCGTTGGACGTGCGTGACGATGGCGCACAACCCATTCGATGTCGTCGGTTGGGACGGATACGTCTATCCGTTCACATTTAACGCGCAGGACTTCGAGCCGATCACCGGCACGGTGCACCAACCGCCGCCGATCCATCAGACCTTCGAGATTCGCGGCTACGTCGTCTGCACATTCGCGCCGCGATTTTTGGATACGCATCCCGAAGCCGTGAAAATTCCGTGGGTGCATGACAACGTCGAAGCGGACGAAGTTTTATTTTACGTGCGCGGAAATTTCGGTTCGCGAAAGGGTATCGAGCCGGCGTCGATCACGTTGCACCCGCGCGGGATTCCGCACGGCCCGCATCCGGGAACGATCATGGCGAGCAAAAACGCGACGCGCACGGAAGAGCTCGCGGTCATGTTCGACACGCAACACACACTCGAGCTGACGGAAGCGGCTGTGGCGATGGACGACGAGAAATATCCGCTGAGCTGGCTGGACTAACGATTGTCGATCTTGCGCACTTACGATCACGAGACCGCGACTGACGACCGCCTCGCGCGCGAATCCGATGCGTTGCCGCCGGGACAAATCGGTCGCCTAACGAAAGTCTATCGCGAGCTGCTCGAAGCAATCGGCGAAGACCCCGAGCGCCAGGGATTGATGAAGACGCCGGCGCGCGCGGCGCGTGCGCTCGAATTTCTCACGCAAGGTTATCGCCAGAGCGTCGAAGAAATCGTGAACGACGCCATCTTCGATTCGGAAGCGAGCGAGATTGTCCTGGTCAAAGACATCGAGCTTTACTCAATGTGCGAGCATCATCTCCTGCCATTCATCGGACGCGCGCACGTCGCTTACATTCCGAACGGGAAAGTCATCGGCCTGTCGAAGGTGGCGCGCATTGTCGATCTTTACGCGCGTCGTCTCCAAATTCAGGAAAATCTAACAACCCAAATTGCGGAGTCGCTGATGGATTGTCTCGAACCGAATGGCGTCGCCGTTGTGGTCGAAGCGAAACATCTCTGCATGATGATGCGCGGCGTGGAAAAGCAGAACTCGGTCATGAAAACCTCCTGCTTGTTAGGCTCGTTCAAGGATGACGCGCGCACGCGTTCGGAATTTCTCGCGCTGCTGCAGGGATAACGACCGTCATGCTGTTGACGGTCAGCAAACGTCTCGAGTTCTCCGCATCGCGGCGATTGTTTTCGCCGGACTTGTCGATCGAGCAAAATCGCGCGCGGTTTGGCGAAGAAAGCGCCGCGAAGTACGGCAGCGGCCGCAATTACGTCGCCTATTTTGTTTTCAGCGGCGAACCGGATCCCGTCACCGGAATGCTGATCAACATTAGCGAAATCAAACGGCGCGCCGGCGAGGTAATCAATGATCGATACGACCATCGTTTTCTAAACGACGACAATCCGGCTTTTCGCGATGTGGTGCCGACTGCGGAAAACATCGCCCTGCAACTGCTGCGGGACGCCACGCCGCTTTTTTCCGGTGAGCGCGCGAAGCTCGCAGCCGTTCATCTTCGCGAATCGCCCAATCGCAGCGCGACGGCATTCGCCAAAGGACCGGTGGACGCGAATTACTGGTTCGAATTTTCCGCCGCGCGCCGCACCGTGTCCCCGCATTTAAGCGATGCTGAGAACGAGAAACTGTACGGCCCATCTGTGCGCGACCACGGACATTCGTATCGTGTCCGGCTCACTTTCGATGGGAACAGCTTGCGAGATGACGTTGTCGATCTTGTCCAACGTCTGCGCGCCGCGTTGGATCACAAACATCTGAATCACGACGTGCCCGCCCTGCGCGAACAACCGGTCACGACTGAATCAATCGCGCGTTTGATGCTGCGCGAGACCGCCGAGCGCTCAACCGCACTGCGCGTGCGCCTGCATGAGCGCGATGATTTTTTTGTGGAAGCATGGCGCGATGGCGAAATGTTCGTGGGCATGCGCGAAAGTTTTGGCGCGGCGCATCGATTGCACGTGCCGCAATTCAGCGATGCGCAAAACGCCGAGCTTTTCGGCAAGTGCAACAATCCCGGCGGCCACGGTCATTTCTACACAAGCGAAGCGACCATCGCCGCGAATTACGACGAGCGCACCGGTGCCGCATTTGATTACGCGCAAATGCGTTCCGCGATCGGCGAATCGATTGATCCGTGGCGCGACAAGCACCTCGACCGCGAAACCGAAGAATTTCGCAATATCTCTTCGACCGGCGAGAATATCGTGCGCGCGCTTTGGGACAAGATCGACAATCGCATGCGGCAGCGACTCGTTAGGCTGCGCTTGTGGGAAACGGCGAACAACCGCTTCACCTTAAGAAAACTGTAGCGGCGCTCTATGAGCGTCGCCGTCTTGTCACCGAAAGTATGTGACGGTCATAGACCGCCGCTACAGTGGAAACGATGAAACGTATTCTCATCACCGGCGCCAGTCGCGGTATCGGCCGCGCCATCGCGGAGAAGCTGGCGAATGAAGATGTCGATCTTCTGTTGCACGGCCGGGACACGGTCGCGCTCGCCGAAGTTTGCAAAGCAGTCGGGACGCGTTGCCGAAGCGTGACGAAATTAATTCACGATCTCGCGAACACATCCGGCATTTGCGATTTGATTGCGCAGGTTGGCGATAAACCGTTGAACGTGCTCGTGAACAACGCCGGCATCGCGGTGGTGAAGCCCTTCACCGAAATCACGCAGGTGGAATGGGAGCAAACCGTCGGCGTCAACATCACCGCGCCCTTCATGCTCACGCAACATTTCGCGCCGCGCATGCCGCCAGGATCGACAATCGTCAATGTGCTTTCGATCGCGGCGAAGACCGGGTTTCCCGGTTGGAGCGCATATTGCATGAGCAAATTCGCGCTCGAAGGTTTCTCACAATCGGTGCGCGAAGAATTGCGCGAGCACAAGGTGCGCGTGATTAATATTTATCCGGCGGCGACCGCGACCGAAATCTGGAACGACGTGGCTGGTGAATGGCCACGCGAGAAAATGATTTCGCCCAGCGAGATCGCAGATGCCGTTGCCTTCGCCATTTCGCGCGAGGCCGATGTCGCGGTGGAAAATATTTCGCTGACAAACGTGGCCGGCGCGTTGTAGTCGAAACGACTGCGCGGCCTAACGCTTAACGCCCGCCGAAGCTGATGACGATGCCGGTGGAGACACGGACGTCGTGCTGCCATTGGTCGCCGAGATTTGTCGGCAGGTAATCCGCCTGCAGAACGCGCCACGCGAGACGATGGCTAAATCGCCAATCGATTCCGCCGCCGGCCGCTCCCGCAAAACCGTCATCTTTAAAAGTGCGACTGACTGAACCGACACTGCCTTCAAGTTCGGCATGCACGCCGCCCGCCAGAAATTCAGTGAAAAATCGGAGCCGGTCATTTTGCCACGGGGTGATGCGCAGCCCGCCGAGATAAAGGAAGCGCCGGCTCTCAAGCTCGACAGCGGTGCCGAAAAAATTTTGCGAGCGATCGCCGAAGTTCGCCATGAAATCGCCGCCGATTCCGAGCCACGAAGTTAAATTGAAAAAGGCCGAGACATCGCCGCCGTGTAAATGTTCTTGTTCGATGCCGGCGTCGCCCAAGTGGATGTAATTGTAGCCGGCGGACACTTCGAACAGCGCCGTGCCGGTCGATTCAATTGCCTGGACGCGCGGCGAAACTTCCCGCGTGGAAAATTCGCCGGCGTGAATCGGCGCCAGCGCGAAACAAACAATCGCAACGGAAAAGATTAATCGTGAATGCATCAGGTAATGGTTGGTTCGACCTGATTCGGAAACGCGGTCGCGCCCGGCCGTATCTCGCCTGATATTTTCGTACGGTTAGGCCGCTACTCGTATCCGAATTTGCGTAAGGCCGGCGCGCCGATGCGATTCAGCTCTTCGATAAGATGTCGATCTTGCGTACGCCAGCGGCCGATCGTGTCCGGCGGCGATATTTCTTTTTGCGCGATCGCGTTCGCATCGCCGGTTGCGTCAATGAAGTGCAGAAGACCGGTGACGATTTCAATCGGACGCTCGCACAAATCTTCAAACCGAATTCGCAAATAGCGATTACCTAACTCGCGCTCGGCAAACTCGGCACGGCTTAAGTTCACGCGCGTCCACAAGGCAATCGCGCGCACCGGCTCGGGCGCATCCGGCGGCAGATCTTTCACAATCGTGGCGCCGTAATCGCGCAGTTGATGCTGGTTAGTCGAAAACGCCATGTCGCGTCCGTCGCGCACGACATGAATGAAACGCAGCTCCGGGAAAACAGCGGCGAAGAATGGGAGGAGGTAAATGCTGCGCGGCGATTTCCAACCCCATTTTTCGGCATGCATTTGCAACGGCGCCGTGAAGTTTTCGAAAACCGCGCGCAGGTCAGTCGCCATTTCCGCAACGCTCAGCGGCGGCGCGCCGTCCATTTCACTGGCGATGTACTTGTCGATCCACGGCAGGGAAGGTTGGCTAATTTCGGTGCTATCGAGCGCGTAAGTAAATTTCCTTCCAGTATAGACGCCGCTGTCGCGAATGATCTTCGCGAGAACGCGCGTGCCGGAGCCGCCGGTGGCACCGATGACGATAGGTCCGCGCGCGAGCAGCTCCGGCGGGAGAATCGGCGTCATTTCGGCGACGCTTGCATCGTCGCCTGATACTCGGCTGTCTTGTGATATTCGACCAAACGAAATCCCCAACTGATTAAAGTTTCGAAATCTTTCGTGGTCGCCTTCTTTTCGTTGAGGAACTTGTCGATCTTCGCTTTCAACTGCGGCTGTTGCTCGTTCACGTCGAGAATCTCGAAAATCTCCATCGACAACAGCCAGTCGTTAGGATGTTCGGCTTGCTGCGTTTCCCAGATTTCGCCGAGCCGCTCGTAACCTTTTTTCGTTTCGCGAATCTGTCGCACCTGGGCGTAGAGATTTTCCAGCTTCTTGCGCTTCGCGTCGGACGGAACTTTGATCGTGCGCTCTTTCGGCACGAGCGCGACTTCGTTGTATGCGTCTTTATCGGCCGCGCCGTTGAAGACCGATGTGATGTGCTCGCCCACCGCCATGTCGAATACGCCCCAGCTCGGATCGAACAAAAGGCGGTCGCCGTGTTTCGCAGTGCAGTTTGAGAACGTGACGAGCAATGTTTTGCCGTCGCGCTGAAGTACCTTGTCGATCTTGCCCTCAACCGTGATGCCGCTTTCGAATTCCAGTTTGGTCTTCTTGCCTTCGCGCAGTTCGTTAGGCTTGAAGTTGCCGATGGGCGAACCGAATCCCTCCTTGTGATAATCGCGACCGTGGCCTTCGAGTTGTTTGTCTTTATAGGCCAGCGCGGACGCACTTTTGCTGCGCAAATAAATTGGCCGCTTGTTTTGATCGACAATTACTTCGTCGAACACGCCGGTCACCTGCAGCCCGCTTGAGTATTCGCAGGTCGCAATGTTGTTGCACTCGATCGCTTTGTTGATCCCTTCAACCCCGCCGACTTGATAGGCCATTTTGCTCGCGAATTCTTCGAGCACATCGCGCAGATGCTGGAAATCGCGGCAGACGAAGAGCTGCGGCTGTTTTGTCGTGATGTCGAACGGCTGCTTCGCCGCGTCGATGGAGTAGGGGATTTTCTTCACGTGCGGCTCCAGACACGAAACCGATTCGCCGATCGATGAGAGCAACCCCGCGCCGTAAATTTTCGGATTCTCCATCGTGCCGATAAGCCCGTACTCGACTGTCCACCAATGCAAGCGCGAAAGCAGCGCCATCTCCGATGGTTCGCCGAGATTTTTCTGGCGATGTTCTACCAGCTTCTGCGCCTCCTCGAGTTCCTTCGGGTCGCTGTTCGGCTGTTCTTTCAAGATCGACAAGTGACGAATCGCTTCATAGAGCTCGAAATCTTTTTTCGATTGCATCGCGCGCGCGCCCACTTCGCCGAAACGCTGGAGATAATTTGAGTATTCGCGATCGACAATGATCGGCGCGTGCCCGGCCGCTTCGTGCACAATGTCGGGCGCGGGGGTGTATTCGATGTGATGGATCTGGCGCATGTCGCACGCGATCACGAGGACTTTGTAAGCCTGAAATTCCATGAACGCCGCCGGGGGAATGAATCCGTCCACCGCGACCGCGCCCCAATCGATCCGGCCAAGAATGTCGTTCATCTCTTCGATGCGCGGAATGCGCTCAAAAGAAATGCCGGTGTCGAGCAAACCCTGGAAGTAAACTTTGTGCGCGTACTCGCGCAGAAAAAAAGTGTTCTGCCGCATGATGTAGCGCCAGACCGCGTGATCGACCGATGTGTAATCGTCGTAGCGCTGATCGACCGCGAACTGGAGCAAATGTTTTGGCAGCGATTGCACCGCCCGGTTCGTTAGGCTGAAAGCTTGAATACTCATGATCGATTGTGCGCTTCAGCGCGATAATACTGTAGCGGCAGGCGTGTCGCCTGCAAATGGAGGGACGCGCTCTGTCGCGTCCCAATTATTTCGAGCGCGCGCGTCTGATCCGCTTCGCAATCCAAATCACCGCGACTAACGTCGCCGCCCACGGCGCCAAAAACGCGATCGCGACTCCGATCATGCGCAAGCTCCACATGATCGCGCTCGCGCTTTGCGCAATCGTTCGCCGCAAGGTCGCGAACAATCCGCTCTCGCGCGAAACGATGTTGCCCTGGCTGTAAACGTGGATCGACAAATCCGCCGGCGCGTTTGCAAGATCGACATCTCGGTCCGGACGGTCCTGTCGCTGCACGCTTACGTTCTCAACTTTTCCTAACGAATCGAGCGATTGCATCAGCGCCTGATAATTCTTCATCGGCACACGCAGCGCTACATTCGCGAACTGGCGCCCATCCGGATCGCGCGAAAACGATGAGCTGCGCACGCGACCGTTTTGTTTCTCGGCCAAATCGCGCAGCGCTTTCGTCTTTTCGTCCACCACCGAGGTGCGTATCTGCAAACTCGTTTGCTGCAACGCTTGCTCCTGTTCGTCGCGCGAAATAGTGATGTTCAATTCGACCTTGTCGCGCTTCGTCGTCGCGTTCTCCGACATCCCTTCACCTCCTTGCGCCACCCGCTCGGTTTGCACCTGGAAATTCTCAACCCGTCCCATCGCTTTCGCCTGCGCGATCACCGCGTCACTTTCTTCCGGCGCAATCAACATGCTGACGCGCGCCGACACCCGACCAGTGTTGTCGCGATCGAGCTGCGCATTCGTGATCTGCACCTTCGGCGACGCCAGCGTCTTGATATCGTTGTAGATCTTTTCGACTTCGGGCGTGTAGAGGGATAACTGCGCGCGTTCCTTCAACAAATATTTCGCCGCCTCCTCCAAATCTTTTTCCGCGAGCGAAATCGTTACGGTAGCGAACTGCACCTGCGAATCCCAAAACTTCAGCTCGCCTTGCATCTTTTCGATCTCCTCGCGCACGCGTCCGAGTTCCTTCTCGACCTGAAGCAGATCGTTGATGTCGTCGCTCTTCTTCTTCAACATGTCGATCAAACGCGATTCCATCATGCGCGCGTTCTTCAATCGCGAATCGGTATCGAAATAATTCTTGGTGATGTCCTCAGTCCCGAGTGATTGATTCTTCAACTCGCCTAGCCCGCGAATCTTTTGCAGGAACCGATCCAAATTTTCCGGAATAACTTTGATCACGATCTCGCCTTTTAGTTTTCCATTCTCTTGCTTCTCCGAACTCGTCGTCGCGACATAACCGCGTTCTTCGCTTGCGAAAACCGTGATCTTCTGAATCGCGTCATCGAATTTCGCGATCTCCAACTCGACCGTCGCATTGCGAATGAGCTTGCGATTCGCAAGGGCAGGATTCGGCGTCTCTATTGGATTCGGGCCCACCTCTTCTGCTGTCGGAACATCAGATCCAGCAACAACGGTACGCTCGACTTCAGCTTGGGCGCCGGCAGGTGGTTCGGGTACCGCCTGTGCCCTTCCCGCCATCAACGAAGGCTTTTCCACCAATTCGGGTGCCGATCGCACGCCGAGCCTGGTGATGTCGTCTCGTCGATACGTATCGACTGGGTTCGGCGCGCTCGCCGGCGACGAACGTTTCTCGTCAGCAATTTCAGATTGGACCTTCGCGTTACGTCTCGTTTCTGGCGGCGGCAGGCCAACACCTTCCGATTCCGGCACCTTCGACATGTCGAAACTGGCGAAATGATCCATGAGAAGGTCGTCACCCCCGACGAACGTGAGAAATCTTCCAAGCATGAGTAGGAAAAGAAGACACACCGTTATTGCGGCGACTTGCGGTACACGCAATCGCATAAGATCGACAATCGGGTTTGCAATGAAGCCAGTTTTCTTCGGGGTACCGGTGCGAAAACCAGCAAGCATTCGTTGTTCGAACGCGCCGTCCGCTTTTTGGCTGGCGAGATTTTCTTCAAGGACTTTGTTTATGAGCTTTGTTTCCTGGCGAAGCTTTCGGCAGTCGGCGCATTCAACGAGATGGGTGTGCAATTCGTTGCGCTCGGCGGCTGACAGCTCGCCGTGCAAATCGGCGGCGAGGTAGTTGTCGATCTTGTCGTGAATGGTTGAGATCATTGTTCGAGGGCCACGGGTTTGAGTTGTTTGCGCAGGGCGGTGAGCGAACGCCCGAGAATTCCGCGCAGTGCGCCGTCGGTGATGCCGAGGAGTTTTTCGATCGAGGCGTAATCCATCTCTTCGAAGTAACGCAGTATCAGCGCGGTGCGATGTAGTTCGGGTAACTCAGCTAATGCGGAATGTAATTGTCGATCAAACGCGATTGAATTGTCTTCAGTCGAAGAATGGGGACACGACGAAGCGTGTCCCTCCAAGGCTTCTAGAATTGGACGGCGTTTGCGGAAAACATCGCGGGCGCGATGACGGGCGATCGTGCCGAGCCACGCCGGAAATCTTTCCGGATCGCGAATGCGCCAGCGCGATTTCCAGGCTTTGACGAAAGCATCTTGCACCGCGTCCTCGCATTCCTCGCGATTTTGCAAAATGCCATAGGCGATCGCGAACATCTGCCGGCTGTGGGTGCGGATGATCATTTCAAATGCGTCGCGATCGCCGTGAATAGCGGCCCGGTAAACTTCGCGTTCACTCGCTTCCATCATGTCGATCTTCTAAAGCCTAGACGCGCGAAGACGCGATTCCGCGCGAAAAATTTTGTAGACGCGACGCCTCATCGCGTTTTTTCCCAGCAACGCGACGGGGCGTCGCGTCTACTAAAAGATGATCACGGTATTGCCAACAGTAACCAAATCTTTCACGCGCGCGGCGTCCCAATTCGCCAAACGAATGCAGCCGTGACTCGCGGCGCGACCGATGGTTTCCGGATTGTTCGTGCCGTGCAGACCGATGCCAGGGCGGTTCAAGCCAATCCAACAAACGCCCACGAGGTTGTTAGGCCCGGGCGGAAGATTGTAAAAATTTTCCGTGCGCACGCCGTAGTTGAGCATGCCTTCGTCGTAGCGGAACCACGGCCAGGTGGTGATGCCGACGATGTGCCACGTGCCGACCGGCGCAGGTAACGATGTCGATCCTGGCGTGATCGGAAAGACGCAGACGAGTTGGTCGTTGTCGAAGACTTCGAGCAGATGCTCTTTCGTATCGACGAAAACTTTTCGTGTTTTGAATGCCGGATTTTCTTTTAACTGCTCCTCGCGGATTCGCTCGATCTCGAACGGCAAAACGTTCGGCACTTTCACGGTCGCGCCCGGCTGAACCTTGTCCCAGTTCACACTGGGATTGAGTTTCTTGATGAATTCCTCGGCTGCATGAAAACGCTCGGCCACGAATTCGAGCAACGATGTGTATGGCTGGAATTTTAATTTTGCCTGCTCCGAATGCGCGCTCGGCAGATCGCCGACGAATGCGAGATCGTCGCCCTTGATCGTGTAAGTCGTGTAGGTGACCGGCACCTGGTCGAGCATCCATTGATCGACCGCGCCGGTCTTTCGCATCTGGTGCGCGTGTTTGTAGGAGATGAGCGCCTTGCGAAAAAATTCGCCCATCTTGCCGTCGATCTTTCCCGGACCGAAATCGACGTTGTCTAAAAAAATCTGGAGACGGGTCGCGGTTTCTTCGTCGTAGTTAGGCAACGCGACCGGGTAAACCTTCGGCGGCGGCGTTGTGCTTTCCTGCGTTTGCGCGGAAGCGAAGATCGACATCGACAAGATCGACATCGTCGAAGCGAAAAGCGTTTTCACCGCGCGTCGCCTTTCGGGAACATGACTTTGTTCGGCTGCTCGTTCAGCGCGGCAAGAAGTTTGGGAATGAGACGGGTCTTGACCGCGCCCGCTTCGCGCGGCGCCACGACGTAACGCACGATGGCGTCGATCCAGGTAATTTCATCGGCGCGGAAGATGACTCGGGGATGGGCCCGCACTTCCAACTCGTCCACGGGCGTGCGCGCGAGCAATTCACGAAACATCTCCACCCTTTTCATCATTTCGTCGCCGATCTCTTCCTCGACGATGCGTTGCATGGTCTCGGCCACGAATTTTAGATCACTCTGATACGCGATCTGAAATTTAATCTCGTTCCAAATGTAGGGAAACAGCGGCCACGAATAATTCCAGATGATTTCATCGAGGACTTTCTCGTTCGGAAAACGAATGACGCGGCCGCTTGGATGATCGGTCGACAAATATTGCCCGCCGAATTCCCACAGTGTGGTGTCGAGATAACCGACATCGATCACGTCGCCGGTGGCGTCGCCGATTTTGATGCGATCGCCGACTTGGAACGGCCGCCTAACGAGAATGTAAATCCAGGCGATGAAGCTTTTCATCGGCGTCTGCACAGCGAGACCGACGATGATGGAGCCGATGCCGAGCGCAGTCAGCGCCGCGTACCAGTTCACAAAAATAACTGAGATGGCGATGACGACGACGAGGAGCGAAACGACGAGATTTTGGATACGGCTAAGCGTGAATCGCGTTACCGCATCGTGGATGCGGCCGAGGGCGTAAACCTTTACTGCTTTCGCGATCGCGAGAACGACGACGATGAGGGCGAAGCCACGCAAAAGCCGCCGCGAAAAATCGACTTCCGCCTGCACTAGCGGCAAAAATTTCGAGCCGATTAAATAATAAAGGACGGCGCTGCCGAGTAGCAGCAGCGCGTGCGTGACAAACAAAAACTTATCTTTTGCTTCGGCTTTAACTTTCGCATCGGCCTTTTGTCCCGTCGCGCGCGCGAGTTCCTGCTGGACCTCGGGCTGTTTACGAAGTTCTTCCGCCGTCTCGGGCATCGCTTAACGTGCAAGCGATTGTCGATCTTGCAATCGTTAGGCCGTTTTGATCCAGCAACGCAACACTTCGGCGATGCTCCACGCTTGCGCGATGCAACCGCCGGCGTGATACGGCTCACTCGCGTCGAAGACTTCGCTGATGGTGCCGACGCCGTCGTCGCTCATGTGTAGCGGAAAAGTTTCGAGAAATTTGCGCGCACCTTGTCGATCTTGCGGATGAACTTTCATCCACGCGTCGATGAACGGGCCGATGAGCCAGGCCCAGATGGTGCCTTGATGATAAGCGCCGTCGCGTGAGCGCAGGTCGCCGGAGTAAATCGGTTTGTATTGCGCATCGTCGGGCGCGAGCGAGCGCAAGCCGACCGGCGTGACTAATTTTTTCTGCGCAAGATCGACAACTGCATTCCAGCGCGATTCATCAAGCACCGGATGGTCGAGCGAAATGGCGAACAATTGGTTCGGGCGAAATGACGTGTCGTTCGCGCGAGCCTCTCCGTTGCAATCGACTACATCGAACAAATAACCGCCGTCGTTGTGCCAAAACTTTTCGTTGAAAGATTTTCGCGCGCGTTCCGCGTGTTGCTCATAGCTTTCGCTCGAGCTGTCGTGTTCTTCGCGCAACCATTTCGCGAGCAGCTTGAGCGCGTTGTGCCAAAGCGCGTTGATCTCGACCGCTTTTCCACGACGCGGCGTCACCACCCAATCGCCCATCTTCGCGTCCATCCAGGTGAGCTGATAACCCTCTTCGCCCTGCACCAGCAGACCGTCGGCAAGATCGACATGGATATTGAACTTCGTTCCGCGGAGATGGTGTTCGACGATGTCGATCAAGCGCGGCAGCAATAATCGCAGCGTCGTTCGGTCATTCGTCGTTTCGACATAGCGATTGATCGCATGGAAAAACCAAAGCGTCGCATCGGCGGTGTGATACTTCCCTTCCTTCGAGCTGTCGGGAAACATGTTCGGAATCAATCCGTCGCGAATGTAATTGCCGAACGTGCGCAGAATATAACCGGCTTCGAGCCAGCGGCCGGTCGTTAGGGCGAGACCTTCGAGACTGATCATGGTGTCGCGTCCCCAATCGGTGAACCAATGATAACCGGCGATGACGGTGCGAACTTCGTCGCCGGCGGCGTGCGCCCGCGCCGCTTCTTCAAAGCGGCCGGCCGGCGTGATGACGAATTGATCGGCGGCGAAAGTTAACTCCGCGCCGAAGCCTTTGCGCGCCGATGGATCCGCTTCTTCTAGAAAACGCGCGCGTCGCTCGCGTTCCGACGCCAGCACCTGCTCGGGGCCGAGCACTTCTACTATCTCCCATTTCTCGGTCGAAGCGACGAGCGTGGCGGTTTCGTTTTTCGCAAGATCGACATCGAAAAATCCCGGGCTCCACAAATTTCCTTCGTGCGCATAGCCGCGGCTCTGCTCGATGCGGTAAACGACCTGGTGAACCTGCGTCGCGTCGATCGTAAATTGCGCGTCGCCGCACATTTTCATTCGCAGCGTCGGAAATTGCCGAGCTGCTGCGATTTCATAACGCGAACCGACGGCGGTGAATTTATACGGACCGGAACTTCCCTTGTTCACCTGCACTTCGTGATGACGGAAATGAAACGCCGGGCGCAATTGCAAACGTGGACGTTTGTCGCCCGCACGAATGCGATAGCTTACGTGCACCGTGTTTTGCAGATGCGGAAGGAGCACGCGTTTCTCGAGAACCAGATCATGAACGTGGTAAGTCCAAACCGGAAGTCCGTCGTCGAGTCGGAACTCGCGCAGATAGTCGGCCCCCTTTAAGTCGAGCTGACCGCCGGCGCGCTCCTCAGCGCCTAACGAAACCACGTCCCCATCGCCGAAGTGCAACGATTCCGAAACGTGGCTCCACATGACGACGCGACCGAGCGGCGCGGGCAACGCCGCGATGAGCAATCCATGATAACGCCGCGTGATTGCGCCCGAGACCGTGCCGGAGGAATAACCGCCGAGGCCGTTGGTGACGATCCATTCACGACTGAGCAAAATATCGCGTGAGCTTTCGCGCGGATGCCACGGCAACGTGCGGGTAACAGTGGGGTGATGTGCGCTCTGCATGCGATTGTCGATCTTAGCGCGCCTTCGGTTCTTTGCGCGGTTTCGTCGCCGGCACCGCGCGCAACGCCACCGTTTCTTCGGCGAAGAGTGTCCAGCCATCATCATGCACGATTCGCCGCGCACCGAGACCACCATATTTCGCCGACTCGCTCGTCCACAATGTTTCCCATTCGTATCGGTCCGGCGGCGCGAGCAATGGCTCGGGAGCGGGGCGGAAAACGTGGTGACTGCCGAGATTGACCATGAGCAATCGTTCCTCGTTAGGCTGTTCCGCAAAATAGCGCAGGATGAAAGAATCGCTCGACAGCACGGCGCCGTCGACGCCGTTCTGTTTGAGCACGCGAAAACGCGGATCGCTTTGGCGCAGCGCGATCAGATCGCGATGCAACGAATACAATTGCGGATGGCGTTCGCGATCGCTCCAGTCAAGCTTGCAACCTTCAAACGTGCTGCGATGAAAGGGTACCGGCAGTCGCGCCTGCACTTCCGGCGTCGCCACCGAGGGAAATTGCGCGAGAAATTCAAACCGACCTTTGCGCACGGCTTCTTTCAATTCGTCGTCGCCTACATCGCTGAAGTATCGAAATACCGCAGTCGCGCCAAACTCCTGTCCTTGAAATAGCATCGGCGTCCATGGGCCTAACAACAACAAGGCCACCATCGCGCGGTAGCGCGGAGGCGAGGTGAGAAAGCGCACGCGTTCGCCGAAAGCGGTGTTTGCGACCTGGTCGTGATTTTCAATGAACGAGACGAACGCTTCCGGCTTCGTCCCGAATGTCGGATATCCGCGCGGCGCTTCCTGCCAGACATAAGGCTGCCCTTGAAACAAGTAACCGTATTTCGCGGCCGAAATAAATTCCTGGGGACTTCCGCCGTGATCGCTGTAATACGCTTCGCGAATTCCCGTCAGCGCCACCAACGCGGTGTGATGCCAATCGTCATTCCAAAGAGCGTCGAGATCGTCGCCGCCCTCGCTCCGCGGTCGAATTAACTTTGTTTCCTGCCGCTCGTTTTCGGCGATCAGCACAATCGCGCTCTCGCCCGCCGCTTTGCGCGCCGCACGACCAATCGCGCCGACAATGTATTCCTCCGATTTGTCGCGAATGCTTTGCGTCGCATCGAAGCGGAAACCGTCGAAATGAAATTCGTCGATCCAGTAGCGGCCGTTGGTGATGAAAAATTCGCGCACCGGGCCGGAGTTTTCGCCGTCGAAATTGATGCAATCTCCCCATTCGTTACGCACAGCCTCGGCCGTGTAGTGATCGGAAAAGGCGGCGAGATAATTTCCGTCGGGCCCGAAGTGGTTGTAAACCACGTCGAGGATCACGCCCAAGCCTAACGAGTGCGCTTGATCGACAAAGAAACGCAGATCGTCC
>JBEEGX010000045.1:0-4209 GCA_041167105.1 Verrucomicrobiota bacterium | reverse complement strand
ATGGGCGGGCAGAGCGACAGCCCTTATCACGGTGATTATCCAAACGCGACGCGCACCTTCGTTTTCCCTAACGAGTCCAAAGTGGCAGACAACGGCGGCATCATCTACAACGCAACTGATCTGACCTACGTCAACAGTTTCGCCGGTTCTTTTACCGACTTGGATTTCTCGGGTGATCGCTCAGTGGTGTTGCGGAATAACGTTCTCATCGGCTACTCAAATACTTTCCTCGAGACCGGTAGCTATACGCTCAGTGGCAATCCGCTTCGCATCTTCGTTAACAGCGACTCAGTTTTTTCTTTTTACCAGGGCGACACGCGCGGCGTCTTTCAAGTCAGCACGCCTCTGGCCGCTTTGCTGCCCGGAACGCCGGGCGAGCCGATTAATCCTGAATTTCTCGCCTACACACCCGATTCGATCGTTTCCGGTGAGGACGGAATCATCTACCTGCTCAGCCGCGCGAACTTTAGCGTTTTCCGGTGGTCGGTGAACGATCGTAAATATCTCTCGACGATTCCGCTGATCGAAGCGCCGACCTTTATCGCTTACTCGAGCATTTTTCACGCGCTCTATCTCGCTTATCCTGGCGGCAAGATTAACCGGATCACACCGTCCGAGTCGCTCACCGAAGTGCCGTTTGCGAATCTTCCGCAATCCCCGCTTGGTCTCGCGACCGCCGGCGAATTTGTTTTTGCCTGCGATGGCAGCGGAGCTTGGGCCACCCACTATGTTTTCGGTAGCGATGGCAGCTTGAAGTCGAGCGAAGACTGGAACTACTACTCGACCGAATACATTTGGAGCGCGGCCAATCGCCGGATGTATTTCTTCCGCGACGATACGTCGCCTAACGACATCCTCTCCGAGAACATAGACTTGGAAGGAATCCTCGGAACCATGCGGGAGTCGCCTTACCACGACAGCACCGGATTTGTGCACCCCATCCGCCTGTCGCCGGATGGCAGCGTCGCCGTTCTCGGCTCCGGCCGCATCTTCGACGCACTCAATCTCACACTCATCAACTCGCTCTTTAATGACATCTCAGACGCGGATTGGCTGAACACAAATCTCTACACCATTCATGTGTCAGGCGTGGACACACAGGTGCAGGCTTGGAGTAGTGCCTACGCACAGACCGGCACGTTGCAGCTCATCGGCAACCCACTGCGATTGCTCGCTGTCGGATCGAAGTTGGAAGCGATAACGCAGATCAACGGATATCCCAGGTTCAACGAGCTCGATGCAAACCTCGCGATTCTGTTCCAATCATCGGTGCCGATTCCCGGTCCGGATCCGAAAATCAAGATTTCAGTTTCGGCCGCGCAGGTCAGCGAGGGTGGATCGGCCACCTTCCAAATCGTGGCGCCGCCGAATACGCGGCGTCCGGTTGCGATCAGTTATTCCATGAGCGGCACCGCGTCGTTAGGCGAAGATTATACCTTGGGCAACGGTCTACCTTCCAACGGCCAAGTCGTTATCCCGGGCGGCTCTGACTCCGCTTCCATAACGGTGACAACCATAGCCGATCACATTTCCGAGAAGAAAGAGACGGTCACGATGACGTTGGTCACCGGTTCTGGTTACACATTCGCGGCGAAGAAAAAGACCGCGAAACTCACGATCATCAACGTCCCGTAGCCAAAGTCCGAGGGCTAACACGAAAGCGCGATTCCGTTGCGCGACGTCGCTAGCGGACCATGTTGCAAAGGCGTTATGAAACTTCGGACGATCATTGAGCGAGAGCGGTGGAAATCACCCACGATCACGCCACAGGCGCTGGCGTGGGACGGAAAACAATTGTGGCTGAGCTCGCGCGATCTCGGCACTTTGTGCAAGATCGACAATCAAACGTGGAAGCCGGTCGATGAAGTCGATCCGCCGGGCGTCGTCTGGGCGGGCGTGTCGTTAGGCAATGCCGAGATGCGGTTCACGATCGGCAAGGGATTGAATGACGATCGTTTCATCTATCGCTATTCGCCTAACGACGGCTTCAGGAAAATGTTCGCCTGTCCGGATTTGACCGGCTCGTACCTCGGCTTCGACGGCAAGCACCTGCACATGAGCCAGTGGTACGAGAAACACATTCTCGTGTTCGACGAGAAAGGAAGTGTTCTGCGCAAGATCGACATCGGCGAAGAGATTTGCGGATTCACATTTGTCGACGGCGACATCTACGTCATTCGTGGCAAGGAGAACAAAGATGTGCCGGGCAAGTCTGAGGAATGGCGGATCGCGCGGGTAAATTCGAAGGTCGAAGATATCGCGACCATTCCATTCGCATCGCGCTCGCTTGCATTTGACGGCGAAAATTTCTGGTCGAACCATCGCGCTGCGAACGAAACAATCGCATTCACACTTCCGGCCGCGGAATGAGTCGCGCATTCGTAAAGGAAGATGTCGATCTTCCGGAACGCAGCGGGCGAAAGCGTTCGACCTCCGGCCTTCCGCCCGGTGCGATCAACTACATCACCGCGCGCGGCGCAAAACATTTGCGCGAACAAATCGAGCAAGCGCGCACGAATAGCGACGCTCAACGTGTGGCCGAGCTCGAATCAATCATCGCCTCCATTCACGTGGTCGATCCGCCTGAAACCGCGAGCGACAGTGTTGCTTTCGGCGCCACCGTCACGCTCGATGTGGATGGCAAAATGGAAACCCACATCATTGTCGGTGTGGATGAACTCGATATTACTCCTGACGGCGTGAGTTGGATTTCGCCGCTCGGTAAAACGCTTCTTGCAGCCGAGTTGCAACATCGCCTCACGCTACCGGATGGTCGCGTTGCCAAAGTGGTAAAGATCGCCCACAAGATTTAATTTTTTTCGTCGCGGCCACGCGCGGAATCGCCGCCTGATTCGAAGGGTAGGTAATGAAAAAGATGGTGGCCGCATTGCTCATCAGCCTAACGGTCGCGCCGAACACATTCGCGGTCGTGATCGAATACGGTCGCGGCAATCAGCAGCTGCTCGGCAAAGTGTTGCAGGCGGACGACGAGCTGCAGAAAGGTCAAGCCGAGGCCGCGTTGCGCGATGCGAACGAAGTGTTGCGGATCGATCCAAAATTTTTCCCGGCATACTTAATCCGCGCCGAAATTTATCTGGCCTCGGGAAAATTCGAGTTGGCGGTGCAGGATTGTAATGTCGGCCTCAAGATCGAGCCGCAATTTGTCGATCTTGCCATTATGCGCGCAATGGCCAATCGCGGGCTGCGCAAATATGCCGCCAGTCTGGCCGAGCTCGACCACGTCATCGCGATTCGTCCGCCACGCCCGAGCATGATGGCGATGGCATTCAATCAACGCGCCTGGCTGCGTGCCACCTGTCCCGACCCTGCATTTCGCGATGGCCAGAAAGCAATCGCCGACGGGAAACGCGCATGCGCCCTAACGAATTCGAAAAGCGCGGTCGAGATCGACACGCTCGCGGCCGCATACGCGGAAGCGGGCGATTTCGATTCCGCCAACAAATACGAACAGCAGGCGATCAACGCTGGGGGCAATACGGCGACGTACCGCGCACATTTGGCGTCGTTCCAACAGCGCAAACCGCTGCGCGATTAATCGTTTTGCTTTCAAAGGAAGATGTCGATCTTGCGCGACGCGCGAGTCAGCTGCGCACTTTGCGGCGAACGATTTTGTCGATTACGCGGTTCGTGTTCTTTTCCAGCAGAGTGCCCCATGCGCTCAGCACCGCGAGCGTTGCCACGAAGATGAGGAGAAAGACTCCGATCGGTTGCGGCCGAATGTGCAAGCCGAGCCAGATGACATATGGCTGATGAATCAGATAAAGGCCGTAGGAATATGTGCCGATGAGGACGAATAGCTTCGCAGGCGCGTTGAAGAGCGCGACGAGTCCGGCGACGCCGACGATGACGAGAAAGTTGCACGCGCCCGTTGCGAAATCGGCGAAGACGTAGGCAATGCCGTTCGCATAAGTTTTTAGCGCGAGCGGATACAAAATTAATCCGACGACGAATCCCGTACCGCGCAAGAGAAGCCACTCCACGCGCGATGTCGATCTTACATGCCACCTCGCCAGCGCCATTCCGAGTGCGAACTCGGGCAGGCGACAAATCGCGAACCCGCCCAGAACCCAGAGGCCGTGCTGCGGGTAAACATTGAGCATGAGATGCCGCGCGAAAAACCCGACCGCGCATGCGCCTAACAAAAAGACAGACGCGCCGCATTTGCGCGCAACGAGAAAGAGCAGGGGA
>JBEEGX010000044.1:0-30178 GCA_041167105.1 Verrucomicrobiota bacterium | reverse complement strand
AACAAAGCGTGTTTTATGTTCGATTACAGCAATCACATAGACAGCGCGTGCAAATCGTGGCTGCACGAGAACGAGCTCGTGAAAATCCGGCGCGGCATTTTCGCCAAGAACGCTTACATCAAAAGCTGGGGCTGCCACACCGGCGAATCGATGTCGAAGAAATGGTACTTTGCCACCGGCACGCGCATGGTCGGAGCCATCGGCAAAACGCAATATATGATGGAAGAATTGCCGGTCTTGGTTTCGCAAACCGACCGCTGGACGAATTGACATTGTCATCGTCGATCTTGCGCTAGATCGCGAAAGCGAAATTCCAGTTTCACATTGACCGCACGCGGAGTTCCTTCTTAACTAAATCCCATGATGCGAATCCTGCTCGCGTGTTTGATGTGCGAGATCCTTCCGATTTCGCAAGCGTTTGCGATCGACGGTGGACCGATCTACGGCGGCGGCGGCAGCGCACCGGTTCCCGTGGTGGGCACGTATGCCGGTGTGATGCTCGACGTCATGACAGGTTCGAACAATCTCGGCATCTTCACGCTATCAGTACCGCAGCAGGGCTTATCGAGCGGGACCGTCTTTATCTTCACCGGTGAACGAACGTTCTCCGGCCCGATTAGTGGTCTCGCCGACCCAAATACAGACAAGTTCGTGGGAACTCTTCAGGGAATTCTCGTGGTCACGAGCGGGAGTGCGACGATCGAAACACTCGGTTTTCATGCAGATGGGTCAATCAGGGCGCACGTCAGATTAGGGAAGGGTGTAGGCATCGCGAGTGTCCGCCTCGTCGGCAGTGCTCACGTCACTACAACAGACAATCGTGGTAGCCCTGATTGTCAGGAGGATCCGTGCGATCCTTCGATGATGCATTGTTGTAAAGTCGACACCACTTACCAAGTCCGCGGATTCAAACAATCTTTCTCGACGAACGGTTAGTTTTCGTGGGGCAACTCCGCGTGCGGCAGACGAGAAGATCGACAATCGCCTTCTCGCTACTTGAAGTTCTTGTTGCCGTCGTTGTCATCTTTATTCTCGCGACACTGCTAATTCCGGTGATCTCGGGCGTGCGTTCCCGCGCACAGCGTGCGCAATGCATGGCGAATCTGCGAAGCCTGTACGTCGCGGCGGAATCCTACCTGCAGCAAAACGGAAGTTGGCCACAGATCGCGGTGACGGATTCCGAGGAAGATGATGCACGGGCTTGGATTGCCGCGCTGGCGCCATTTGGTCCGGCACAAAAGACTTGGATATGTCCCACCATTCAGAATCTGCAGGGCAATCCTGATTTATCTGATCCAAGCAATGTGCGCCTCGATTATTTCGCGATGCGTTTCGACGACAAACCGCTGACGCCTCATCGCTGGACGGACGCGCCGTGGTTTGTCGAACTCGGGGATGTGCACGGCAACGGCAACCTCGTCATTTTCACCGACGGCAGCATCAAAGCGTCGAAAGAACTTCCCGCCCTTCCTTCGCCGTTCCCGGCTTGGACGCCGGAAGGTCAATAGTTCGTCACGCTTCGAATAAAACCCGTTCACGCTCGATCTTCGCGCCGCGCTTGATGAAGTAATCGCGCACGTCATCGCTGTAGTACGCGCCCTCGAGTTGCGGGTTCATCGCGAGGAAGATTTTTCCACCGGGCTTGAGATGTCGATCTTGCAGGTCGTTCAGAAAAAAATCCCATTCGTCGGGACTCCAGAGTGTCTTGTCGATCTTGCGATTGAAACCGATGGAGAAGGCGGTGACGTAATCGAACTTGCGGCCGAGGTCGGGCAACGGTTCCATCGCCTGGATTTTCCAGACGCGGCGTTCCACGCCTAACAAGTCGCAGAGTTCGCCGAAGAGCGGGTGGTCGGGCATGTCGAGCCCGAGAGAGCGATGGCCGAATTGTTGCGCGATGAAAAGAAAGAATCCGCCGCCGCAGCCGAGATCGAGAATGTCCTGTAGGGGGAGGCGGTGCAGATTCAAATCCTGCACCCGCGGAATGTTCATGCGGAGATAGCGCGGGATGTCGCGTACATATTTCGCCGGATAATTTCGCGCGTCGGCGTGGCGTTCTTGCAGTTCGCGCAAATGGCGATTGTCGATCTTGTCGAGCAGCGGTTGCAGCGGAATGGGATGCAGCTTGCGATTAATCCGGCGCGCCGTCCGGACGTGCGTTTCGCGCGAAAATAATTTCGCGATCTTGTGCGACAGCTTCACAGAATTCTCAAACAACCGCCGATCACGCGAATGTCACGGATAATTCTGCTGGCGCTACAATCATCAGTGATATCGGCGTAATCCGCGGTTCCGAAAACGCAAACGCGGCGCGCGATCCCTTCCCGGAATCGCCGCCGCGCCTACGCTCCCTAAAAGTTGTGCGGGATTAATTACCTTCCGCGTCGTGCATCTGATGCATGGCGTTGCGCATGTTTTCATGCGCGCGCTGCATATCGTCCAGCTTCCCCTGTTGTTCCGGCGTCAACACCGGCCGAATCTGAGCCATGGTTCCCTCCATGACCGAGCGCATCTTCTGCACTGCTTCTTCGCGAATTTGCTGAAATTGCGGACGGGCCTGATCGATGACCGGCTGCACTTTCGCTTTTTGCTCCGGCGTCAGATTCAATCTCTCGGCTAATTTGCTAAGCATGTATTCGCCGCGCGGCCCCTGCTGTGCCATCGGCCCCGTTCCCGGTCCGGCATTCGTGCGTGCGTTAGCCGGCGCGCCGCCGCCCTTCGGTGGCTCCTGTGCGATAACAAATCCGCCCGAGATAATGGCCACGAGCGCCGCCAATGTGATTACGTTTCGTTTCATTTTTTCTCCGTTTAATTTTTGAGCGCTTTGTCCGCGCCCGTTTCAAAGGGTGATGACCGCGTGAAGGCGGACCCGGTTACAAATTCCTTCAAACTCACACGAAGTCCACAACAGTCACAAAGTTACGCCATGAAGATAACGTTGTGTCAATTGTGCCCTTCGCGTCCGTTGTGTGAAACGAAATTCGTAACCGATTGTCGATCTTGTCGGTCATTAACCCTGGCGTGGATGCAACATGGAAGAACCTGATCTGCGCGCGCTGGTCGAAGCTGCGCGCGCGCATGATGACGACGCGGCTCGCGCGCTCGTTAGGGCGCTCTATCCGCTTGTCGCAAAAGTGGTCCGCGCCCATCGGCCGCGACGAACTCCTGAAGAGGACCTTTGCCAGATGATTTTCATCCGCATGTTCCAAAATCTGGCACAATTTTCCGGCAAGGTGCCGTTGGAACATTGGGTCTCGCGCATCGCCGTGAATACTTGCCTGAATCAGATCGCGTCCGAAAAAGTGCGGCCGGAATTGCGGCACGCGGATTTGAGCGAAGAGGAAGTCGCGGTGATCGAGAAACTCGCCGCGACCTCGGACGAGCTCGCGCCGGACGCGCAGTTTGCCTCGCGACAACTGGTCGAACATCTTCTCGATGCGCTGAAACCGGCGGAGCGACTCGTGATCGATCTGATGTATCTGCAGGGGAAATCGGTGGACGAAATCAAAAACGAAACCGGATGGAGCGCGCCGCTGGTGAAAGTGCGCGCGTTCCGGGCGCGGCAGAAATTGAAACAACAACTGGAACGGATTTCGCGAAAGGAACGCTGAATGGACGATGTCGATCTTAGATTGAAGCGGCTGTTGCGCGCGACATCTCGAGAAGATGTCGATCTTGCGGCGGAAATGCCGTTCGCGTTCGATACGCGCGTGGTCGCGATATGGCGCAGTACCAGCCTAACGAACGGCAACGGCCTCGCGCGATTGCTCCGCCGCGTCGCGCTCGGGGCGGTAACCATCATCGTGTTGTCGAGCGCCGCGGTCGCGCGCGAGTATGTGCAAGCGCGCAAGATCGGCGAGCCGATGACGAATGAATACGCGCTGGCCGATTCCGCGATTGAAATCGAGATGTCACGATGAACCCGACCTTAAAATGGAAATTGATCGTGGGATTTCTGCTGGTGTTCGTCGCGGGGGGAGTGACCGGCGCGTTTTTCAGCGCGATGATGGCGCGGCATTTCTATTTCGGCCCGCCACATCACGGGCTCGTCGCGCAGCACATGCGCGAACGATTGCGACACGAATTAAGTTTAACGCCGGAGCAGTTGCAGAAAATTACGCCGGCGATCGAGCGCTCGGCCACGCAGCTCGAACAAATCCGGCTCGCAAGCGCACGGCGCGTCCGGCAAACGTTTGAGGAAACGCACCGCGAGATCAGCGAGAACCTGACGCCGGAACAACGCGAGCGTTTGCAGCGCATGCATCAGCGCCGCGAGCACTGGATGCAATTTCGACGCACATCGCCGCAGCCGTCCGTGTCGGTGACCGCGACGCCTTCAGGCGGAGCGAATTCCCTCTCCGAATAAGACGTAATCGCGCTCCAGTTTTGCGCCGCGGCGAACGAACAGGTCGCGCAATTCGTCTGGATAAAAATTGCGCGACTTGCCGGAGTTGATCTCGAAAAAGATTTCGCCGTCCGGCGCAAGATGGTGCGCGAGGTCGTCGAGAAAGTAATTCCATTCCGCTTCGCCCCATACATGTCGATCTTGCGCGTCGCGGTTGAAGCGCGTGGAGAACGCCGTGATCCAATCGAACTTCCGCCCGAAGTCCGGCAGCGGTTGCATAGCTTCGATGCGCCAGACCGTGCGCGGCACGCCTAACAAATCCACGAGCTCGCGCAACAACGGAAAGTCATCGACGTCGAGCCCGCGCACGTCGTGACCGAATTGTTTGCAGAGAAACAAAAAGAATCCTCCGCCGCAGCCAAGATCGAGAATTGATTTCGGCGGTGAACGATCGAGCCCGAGCCGGCGCACGTTTTTGAGATGGCGTTTTAGCCAGCGCTCGACCTCGGCGTACTTCGCGTAATTCTCCGGCGATTGCGCGTAGCGTTCCTGAATTTCGCGCAGACGTACCTTGTCGATCTTGCGCAAGAACGCAGAAGCAGATCGCGAAAACATCACACCCACTGTAGCGGCGGTGTATGACCGCCGTAACCCACAAATCCATCGGCGCTCATAGAGCACCGCTACAGTGCGCTGCTCCTACAACACTTTTCTTCCGACCGAAATTCCGATGATGAAAAAAATGATGCACATCACCAGGAAGAGGAAGAACAGAAACTTTGCGATTCCCGCCGCGGCCGCCGCGATGCCGGTGAATCCGAACAACGCCGCCACCAGCGCGATGATTAGAAAAATTACTGCCCAACGTAACATGGTTGATACCTCCTTGATTAATTTCGACGCCGGAATGCGCTCCGGATTCAATTTTTTCGCGGGATCTGCATTGAAGCTGCTTTCGGTCGAGGCTGACGAGGAACTTAGGCTGCATCATGTTCGATAAATTCTCGCGCCGTCGCGGTGCGTTTACGCTGGTGGAAATTATGATCGTCGTCGCGGTCCTGGCATTGCTTGCCGCGATCGCGATGCCGGGATTCTTGCGCGCGCGCAAACGTTCGCAGGCCTCGCAAATTGTAAACGATCTTCGCATGATCGACGCAGCGGTAAGCCAATACGCGATCGAGTGCGGCAAGAAAACGGGCGACCCGGTCGCAGTCGAAGACTGGACGAATTACCTTAAGAAGAACTCGCGCCTTTACACGACCGGCGAAGATCCGCTCGGGAATGATTACGGACCGCAAACGGTCGACGAATTGCCGTTCGTGCCGATCGAAAGTTATCTCGAGCTTGGCGACGTAGCGGACGACGAATTCTGGGACCCGTTCAATCCGTGAAGTGACGATGTCGATCTTACAAACCGTCAACGATCTCGCGCAGCAAACCTGGCCCGCGATAAACGTATCCGGTGTAAATCTGCAATAGCGCCGCGCCGGCTTCGATTTTTTCCCGCGCCGAATCGGCGTCGAAAATTCCGCCGCATCCGATGATGGGGATTGTCGATCTTGCCGCGATCGTGCGAATCATCGCGGTCGATTTTTCGCGCAGCGGCGCGCCGCTCAATCCACCTTCCTCGTTGCGCTCGCCCGCGATCGCGGAATGATCCAGCGTCGTGTTCGTGGCGATGATGGCCGCGACGCGAAATTCTTCACACGTGCTGATGATTTCCTCCAGCTGCGCGGGCGAAACGTCGGGTGAAATTTTGACCATGATCGGTTTATTCGTGCGATTTTCGTCGCCGATGTCGCGCAGCAAGATCGACAACAACTCGCGTTCCTGCAGCGCGCGCAATCCCGGCGTGTTCGGCGAGCTGACGTTGAGCACGATGTAATCGGCGTAATTCCGCAGCCGGCGAAACGAATGCAGATAATCGGCCGACGCTTGCTCGAGCGGCGTCACTTTCGATTTGCCGATGTTGATCCCGACCGGGACCTGCGGCCAGCGTCCGCTCTCGCGCAACTGCCGCAAACGATTCGCGACCATGTCCGCGCCATCGTTATTGAAGCCGAGACGATTGATCAACGCGCGTTGCGCGGCATAACGAAAAATGCGCGGGCGCGGACTCCCGGGTTGCGCGCGCGATGTCACGGTGCCGATCTCGATGAAACCAAAACCGAGCGCGGCCCAGGCCGGAATGGCGACTGCGTTCTTGTCGAAACCGGCGGCGAGACCGATGGGATTTGGAAACGTGAGGCCGAAAATTGTTTTCGGTTTCGGCGCGGGCGCGAAACGGCGCAACGCATTTAATGCAAGATCGACATGTGCGGCGCTGCGCAATGCACCGAGCGTCAAATGGTGCGCGGTTTCGGGATCGAGCAGGAAAAGAAGCGGCCTAACCAAGCGCTCGTAAGCGTCGTCTTTCATTTACCGATGCAAAATTGGCTGAAGACGGAATCGAGGATCTGCTCGACATCGACCATGCCGAGAATTTCCCCGAGCGCGTTTAAGACGGCGCGAAGATCGACAAGCGCATACTCGATCGACAATCCGTTCTTCATCGTTTCAATCGCGCGATCGCAAGCGTCGATGCCGCGGCGCAAACAATCGCGATGCCGCGCGTTGATCGCGAGCGTGTTTTCCGGCTGCAAATTTCGTTTGCCGATTTGCGCCAGCATTTCGTTTTGCAATTCGTCGATCCCGCCGCCGGTCGCACACGAAATGCGCAGTGCCTTCACCGCTTTCCAATCGCGATGCTCCGGCAAATCGCTTTTGTTGATCGCGAGCACATCGACGCTATCGCGCGGTTGCAAATCGAAATCGTTAGGCCGCGGCGCGCTTCCATCGACAATGTGGAGGGCGAGGTCGGCTGCCTGCAGCGATTGCTCGGTCCGCGCGATCCCTTGACGCTCAACGTCGTCGGCCGAACCGCGCAGACCCGCGGTGTCGATCAAGCGAAGAGGAATGCCGCGAAGGTTGAGCGTCTCTTCCACGGTGTCGCGCGTGGTGCCGTGCGTGTCGCTGACGATGACGCGATCGTATCCGAGCAGGCGATTGAGCAGACTCGATTTGCCCGCGTTGGTCGCGCCGTAAATCACGACGCGCACACCTTCGCGCAGAATCCGGCCCTGGTCGGCGGTTGCGTGCAAGATCGACATCTTCTCTCGCAACGTTTCCACGCGTGCCTGCAATTTCGCGTCGTCGTCCGGCTCGATGTCTTCGTGGGAGAAATCGATCGACGCTTCCGCATTCGCAACAATCGCGATGAGCTCATCGCGCAAAGATTTTATCTCGCGACCGAGCCGGCCTTCCAGTTGTTCGGTCGCCGATCGCAACGCGAGATCGGTTTTGGCGCGGATCAAATCGATCACGGCTTCGGCTTGCGTCAGGTCCATCTTGCCGTTGAAAAATGCGCGCTCGGTGAATTCGCCTCCGCGCGCCGCGCGTGCGCCGGCGCGCAGACAGGTCTCGAGCACGCGCGCCGTCACGAGCACGCCACCGTGGCAACTGATCTCGACCAAATCTTCGCCGGTGTAACTGTGCGGCGAGCGATGGATCGACATCATCACTTGATCGACAAGTTGATCCCCCGCATCGACGATTTCGCCGAAGTGTTGCACGTGCGGCGCGAATTGCGACGGGGATTCTTTTCCGCGAAAAATTTTCTCCGCGACAGCGACCGCGTTTTCGCCGGAGATGCGCACGATGGCGATCGCGCCTTCGCCAGATGCCGTTGAAATCGCGGCGATAGTCTCGCCTTGATCAACATGTCGATCTTGCGCGGGTGCGTCGCTTATTTCGAGAGAACTTCCTTCAGCGCTGCGATGCATTTTTTGTTTTGCTCCGTTGTTCCCACCGAAATGCGAAGCCATTCCGCCAGACCATAACCTTTCAGCGGCCGCACGATCACTTTGCGCGTGAGCATTTCTTTAAAGACCGCGGCGCCGTCGCCGACGTGTACCATGATGAAATTTGCCGCCGCCGGAATGAAACGCAGTTTCATCGCCGCAAATTCCCGCTCGAGAAAAGCACGGCCTTCATCGACCACGCGCTTGGTTAGGCCTTGATGATCGACATCCTCGAGCGCGGCCAGCGCGCCGATTTGCGCGAGCGAATTCACATTGAATGGCTCGCGCGCTTTTTGCAGGACTTTGATCAACTCGACCGGTGCGATTCCGTAGCCGATGCGCAGGCCGGCGAGACCGTGAATTTTCGAAAAGGTGCGGAGGACGACGGCGTTTCGACCTTCGCGCACGTAGCGCAATGTGTCCGGCGGTCGATCGAGAAATTCGAAATAGGCTTCGTCGAAAACGGTGACGACGTTTTCCGGCACGCGCGACATGTACATGTCGATCTTGCGTTGGTCGCTCAGGACGCCGGTGGGATTGTTCGGGTTCGCAATGAAGATCAAGCGCGTCTTCGGCGTGACCGCGTCGAGCATCGCGTCGAGGTCCTGCTCGAATTCGCGCGTCGCGACTTCAATCGTGCGCGCGCCAAACACGGTCGCGATTATTTTGTAAGCGATAAATGCGTACTGCGATGTGACGACATCGTCCCCCGTCCGCAGAAAAGCGTGACAAAGGAATTCGATCACTTCGTTGGAGCCATTGCCGAGAATGATGTGGTGGCGCGCGAAGCCGATGTGTTCGGCGATAGCATTGCGCAAATAAAAAGCTCCGCCGTCCGGATAGAGCTGCGCCTTGGTCAAAGCCACGCGCATTGCCTCGAGCGCTTTCGGCGATGGCCCTAACGGATTTTCATTGGAAGCGAGCTTGACGATCTCCGCTGGATCAACATGCAACTCGCGCGCGGTTTCTTCGATCGGTTTGCCCGGTTCGTAAACGGCGAGGTCGCGCAGTTGCGGGTTAGCAAGATCCCAAATCGACAGCATTGCTCGGAGAATAAACAGAATTCCGCGCCGGTCGAACCTTGCCGGAGTAGAAGCTTGCCCTTGCGAAAACCAAATGCGATGAAAAGGCCTTGTCGCACTTTCTCGAAAACCTGTGGCGCAACTTCACCGGCGAAGTCACCTTTTGGACGGTTTTCGGCTTGATCGCGAACCTGCTTTTCGCCAGCCGTTTCGTGATTCAGTGGTACGTATCGGAGCGTTTGAAACGCAGTGTGATCCCGGTGCAGTTTTGGTATCTGAGCATCGCGGGCAGCGTCATGATGTTGGTCTACGCGATCTATATTGGAAAGGTTCCGCTGATTCTCGGGTTCCTTTTTCCGACAATAATCTACGTGCGGAATCTAATGCTGATCCGAAAACAGAAGCGCGATTCGACATTGACCGCGAGCGAGAGCGAGCGATTTCCCGCGGCAGAACGCGCGGAATGCCGCGCTAGCGAAGAAAAACCATAGCGACTGCGATTTTTTCCTTGTCTGATGACCGGCTTTTTAGGTAAACCGGAGCATTGGAAAAAGGAGTGGCACATAAATAATTGTTGACGCTGCGACGCATTTGTGAGAATTCCTATAAATACAACAAATCACTGCCCCACGCCAAACACACCTTCAATCACCCGATAAACATACTATGAGCGATAAACTGAACCCAACCATTAAACTCGTCGCGCTGGCCGCGGCCCTAACCCTGAGCCTTTCTGCCGCGAACGCGACTGTGCTCGATCTCGGATCGAGCGGAAGCGGCTCGTTGGGAGGCGCCTTCTTCTCCACGACCGATATTCAGCCGACTGGCACCGGCGTCTTCGATCCCTTCCTGACCGTGCAGAATACGCCGTGGGAACAGGGCTATAATGCCTCGAACTCGAACTTCGACACCAAGCGCGTTCCGCAGTGGAACCATGAAATCCAAATCGGCGATCTCCGCGCGACCACGATCGGCGGCACCGATTACTTCGGTTTCGTCGTCGACATCAACGAGCCGAACAATGGCCCGAACGCGATGATCTCGCTTGATGCGCTCAAGATTTTCATTTCACCGACTCTGCAAAACAGCACGTCAACGGACATCAACGGCTTCTTCAATGGCTCACTCGGCACGCTAGTTTTCGACCTCGGCCCGAACCAGCTGAAGTATAACGACCAGCAAAGCGGCAGCGGCTCGGGCGACATCAACGTCTTCATCCCCATCGCGGACTTCGCTGGATTCAAATCCACCGACTACGTCTACATGTATCAACGCTGGGGCAACACCGATGCCAGCCAGGCTGGATTTGAAGAGACGGCGCTGCTCTCGGGCTTCGTTCCGGTTCCGGAATTCGGAACCCTCTTCCCGGTTATCGGTTTAATGGCGGCGGTAGTTTCAACACACGCGCTGCGTCGTCGCAAAATGCGCGAGATCGAGCTTTCTTCGAAATAAGGTTAGGTGCTTCATCGTTTCGGTTGAGGCGGCAGAGTTAGATCTGCCGCCTCTTCTTTTGTACCGTAAGATCGACAATCGCCTTTTCGGCCGGTCACTTCACCATCTGTTCGGCGCGCGCGATTAACTCCTTCTCTTCCGGAAGCAAATTCGGCGCGGTCTTGCCCACTTCGAGAAAATCCTTCGCTCGTTGATCGCGCGCCTGCGCGAGACAAACTCCAAAATACGCGCTGTTCGTCGGCTGGCGCAGTTGCTCCTGCGTTAACGAATTCATCACCCGCAACGCTCCGGAGATCTCGCCATCGCGCAGGAGTGAATATGCGTAGGTCGTCGCGTAGGCCGGATTGGCCGGCGCCTTTTTGTAAACATCGGCCGCCAGACGTCGCGCTTGATCGACATCGACATTCAACAAGAGCGAGACCTGCGCGAGATTGTTTTGCACGTCGCGGTTCGTCGGGTCAGCTTCGTAAAGCCGGGACAAAACCTTGTAGAGCCCGCGCGTGTCGCCGCCCTTAGCGTAATAGCGATACAAAGTGATGAACGCTTCGTTTTGCTTCTCGCGTTGTGCCGACAACGCCCAGAGCACATCCACCATTTCGGATTCCCAACGCCACTCCGAAATCGTCCGCAGTAACATCACTGCCGATTCCGTCCGCGCAGCCGCGCCTTTCAAGGCCGCCGCCCACTCGCGTTCGCGCCCAGCGGGATTGTCTTGCTCCTGATACGCCCGCGCCAGATAGGCATGCCGCAGAAAATCATACTCGCCCCAGTTTGCATTCTTCACGGCCGCCTCCAATTTCGGCCAATCGCCTAACCGGACGTAAATGTCAGCCAATGAAGCCGGCACCGGCCATTTGCGCAGGGCCGAATCCGGGAGCGTTTTCGCGAAGTCGAGCGCGACCAGGTTCAACTTGGCTTGCGCCATCCACGAAAGCAGCTGCGCCAGATCGGTCCCTTTATCGGCGGCGCGTTTTTCCAATTCGGTCAGCGCTGCGGCGAAGCGCGCGTCCTGCGCTTGATGCAAAAGATCGACATATAACAAGCCGTCGGTGAACGTCGCTTCCGGGTATTTCGCCAGTTCGCCGGAGAGCGCGAGAATGTCCGCCGCGCTCTTCTTTTGCGCGATGGCCGAATTAATGAGCTGTCGTGTCGCCGCCGCGCGAAACTCCAGCTCGCCGCGCAATTGTTGCAACATGGCGGCTCCGTCCTGCTGCTCGTTAGGCTCTTTTGAATTGAGCCGGGCGACGCCGAGCTGGAGCTGATATGTCTTTTCGTTAGGCGACAGCCGCACCGCTTCGCTCCATTCCTTCGCCGCGACATCAGCGTGTCGCTGCGCCTGCGCGAGAAGCGCCGCCACCGCGTGGTAACCGGCCGTCTGCCTGCCGGTTTCATCGACATCGCGCAAAATATTTGCCGCCCCCTCCGCGTCGTTGAACTGCAAGGCGCAACGTGCCCAGGCCAGTCGATCTTCCACCGACTGCGGCTCGAGCTGCACGACTTTGCGTCGCCAATCCAGCGCTGCGCGATCGCTGCTGCGTTCGCACACTTCCGCGACAATGCGTGCTGCGGCCGCGCTTGAAGGCTTTAATTGCAAGACCGTCCGCGCGGCTAAACCGGCGCTGCGCAAATCGTGTTGTTGCAGTGAAGTGACCGCGCGCCGGATAAGCCGGCGTTCCTGCCAGCGCACATAGAGTCCGCGGCCGCCCCAGATGACTGCTACCAACACCACGAGCGCGGCGAGCGCGCCGAGCGACAGCTTGATGAACGTCCGCTGTGTCTTCTCGACTGAAGTATCCAAGTTTCTGAGACGGTAGCCCACGTTGTGTTTTGTAAAGTGAATGCGCCGGGTCCAGGCTCGGCCGCTGCCTCTCAAGCATCCGCTGTTCCCCGGCAAGATCGACATCTACTGGCGAGGATTCTGCTATTCGAATCCCGCCCGAAACCGCCAGGATATGTTACGCTTTGTCAAACGTCAGCCGCAGTGGCTCATCATGAGCGAGACGCTGCTGCTGTTGCTCGCCGTCGCCTGGAGTGACCTGCGCACCGATTATCCGGTGACGTTGCTTTACGCCGTTCCGGTTCTGTTTGCGGTTGGGTTCTGCGATCGATACGCGCCGCTCGCCATCGCGGCGCTCGCTTCGGTGTTTTGGTGTTGGGGCGATCTTGTTGGCGGCCATGAATATTTCAGTGGGGGAGAACACGCGTGGCAAATTTCGCTTCGCTGCACGTTGTTCTTTGCCGTCGCGATCACCGGCGTGGCGTTAAAAGATCGACAAAGTGCGATCGCGGCGCGTTGGCAATTGCTCGAACATTCGCGGCAGCTCGAGCAACAGATCAACCAGATTACCGAACACGAGCAGCAACGCATCGGGCGGGAATTGCACGATGGTCTTTCGCAATATCTCGCGGCCGTAAGTTGCGCGGCCAGCGCGCTCAAGATCGACATCGAACGCCGCGGCGAGCGCGAGCTGCTCGATCTCGCGAGCAAGATCGAACACTTGTTAGGCGACGCTGTCACCCAAACACGCGACCTGTCGCGCAGTCTCGCGCCCGTCGGGTCGGATGAGGCTGGGCTCGAAGCCGCGCTTCGGGAACTGGCCGCCGCCAGCTCGCGCCGATTTGGCATCGTGTGCACGTGCCATTGCGCCGGCGAAATGGCGAAGGCGCTTGACGGCGGCGCCACGCATCTGTACCGCATCGCGCAGGAAGCGATCGATAATGCGGTGAAACACGGCCGCGCCCAACATGTCGATCTTGCGCTAAGCGCGAATGCCAATGCCGTCGTGCTCAGCATCAGCGATGACGGCGCCGGATTTTCCAAGGCCGCCACCAGCGGGAGCGGCGTCGGCCTGAGCGTAATGCGTTATCGCACCAGTATCATCGGCGGCGAATTTGAAATCGAGGAGCGGACCAAAGGCGGAACCGTCGTCTCGTGCACGGTGCCTGCTTTGCAAGGTTAACCATGGAAGCGCTCCGGCCTAACGAGGGGAAATTCGCAGCGTTCATCGTTGAAGATCATCCGATGTTTCGCGAGCAGGTGACGCAGCTGATCAATCGCGAGACCGACATGTTCGTTTGCGGCGAAGCCGACAACGTTGCGGACGCGTTGCGCACGCTCGAAACGAATCCGCCGGACATCGTGATTCTCGATATCACATTAAAAGGACGCAGCGGTTTGGAGTTGTTGAAGGACCTGAAGGCGCGCGCGATCGATGTGCCGGCGCTGGTGCTCTCGATGCACGACGAATTGCTCTACGCCGAGCGCGTGCTGCGCGCGGGCGGCCGCGGTTACATCACCAAACACGAGACATCGAAGGAATTGATGACGGCCATCCGCACGGTATTGCGTGGTGAAGTTTACCTGGGCAAACAGATGTCGTCGCGCGTGCTGGAAAATTTTTCATCCGGCGCATCGCCCCAAGCGGGTGTCTCGCAGTTGACCGATCGTGAACTTGAGGTGTTCGAGATGATCGGGCAGGGCCGTCCGACGCGAGACATTTGCGCGCGATTAAATCTCGGCGCGAGCACGGTGGATACCTATCGGGCGCGGATTAAGACGAAGCTGAATCTCGATAACGCGGCGGCGTTAACTCACGAAGCGATTCGGTGGGTGAGCGGACACGAAGCGGCGGTGGGTTAGTTGTCGATCTTGCACGATGTCGATCTTGTAGCGGTTTCCGCCACAGGAAAATCGAGCGGGTTGTAGCGCGGCCATGGTATCGCGGCTGCTCAAGTGAGACCCAGATTTCTATGAGGCTCCTCACTAAAACGCAACGCGCCGCCAAGACCGGTTTCACTTTGATGGAAATCGTGTTGGCGCTGGCGGTGCTCGGTACCATGTCCGCCGGTTGTTACGTCGGCTTCAATACGGTCAACACCTACAGCATCAGCTCGCGCTTGTACAGTGAAGCGCAGGCGGTCGCGCAAAATCAGATCGATCTCATTTTGTCCAAAGGCCCGTTCGATCCGGCGAATGGCAAAATTCCCGCTGTGCTTGCCCTGGACTCAACGCGCGGCAATCAACCCCTGGTAACGCCGAACGTGTTTGTGTATCGCGACCCGATTACCGGCAACGTGGCCGTTAGCGGCACGATGACCACGAGTATTACCGATGCCGGCTACACCATGACCTACGCAGGAGCGACCAGCAATCTGAACGTGCGCCGCGCCACGGTGACGGTGAGTTACACATTTCGAAATACCAACTACGCAGTTTCCATCAACACATTACGAACAGCCGATTTATGAAACTCCCGCGACAACATCCGGTAGCCGGTTACACCCTGGCGGAATTAATGGTGGCCGGCGGTGTCCTCGTCCTGCTCGGCTTGGTTTTCTTCGCCGTGCTCAATTCTGGAATGATTTTATACGCGAAGAATACGGCTGTGAATTCCGCGCACCAGGAAGCGCGTGACGGTATCAACCGCCTCACCCGAGATATCCATGCTTCGATTTCGATCCCGCAATTGCGCGACACAAATCTTAACGTCGTCAGTTCGACGCCACAGACTGCGACCGGATTAGCACCGATGGCTGCGGGCGTGTCGTTCCAAAACGTCTGCCTGGGTCCCCAGTACATCTGGAAAGATCCGGCTAACAATAAAATCATGGTCAGGGGGACGCCGGACACTCCGGAGGCGCCCGCTCCAGGCATGCACCTGGTGTCGCCGCTTTACGGCGTGGAAGACGACGTCATCAAAGTGACAGCGACGCCGACGCAAGCAAGCCACCACAACGTTTTTCTCGCTAATGGCGGGGAAGATCTGATTGCTAACAAGGCCAGTCTTTTTGGAACTACGACCAATACGTATTCGATCGCCTATTACACCAACCGCATGATGTATCTGGTGAAGAACGGCACCTACCTTCCCGATAGCAACGGACCGTTCACCATCACCACCGCCGCCGCCACGAGCAGCGACAACGAGCGCTTTGCTCTCTCGAATGGTGAATACGTGCCAAGCGCGACGGGCGCATACACGATCACGCCGACGGTTTACACGAGCGGCGCGGCCCAGCGATATCGTTACGAGAGAGGCGAGGTGCATCTTTACGTCCAAGGGTATGCGAGCAATGCGCTTTACTGGCAGGACAAGGCGGTCGTGGCCCGTTATGTGAGCAATCCGCGGCCGTTCTATATCCCGCTGGTGTCCAACTCTAGCGGCTCTTGGTATGAATCGACCAGCAGCTACGCTTGCTACACCACGGATCCGGCAAACGGTACCGGCAATCGTTTCACCGGCAGCATCGACTCACGTTACGTCGGTGTGAAACTCACTTCGCGCGATCCCAGCTCGAGTAATCGCGGTTATCTCGCCACCGCTACCCTGCTCAATACGCAGATCGATTATCGCTCGCGCATCGCGCTCTACCAATAAATTTTTATGACACGCAAGATCGACAATAAAGAACGCGGCAGCACTGTCGTCATCGTCATCGCCGTCGTCGCGACCATTCTCGTGATGCTGGGCTCGGCGGTGAGTTACACGCAGCACGTTTCGCGATTGGCCGACCGCAGCCGCAAGGCGGCCCTGGCCTTGGAAGTTGGCGACGGTCACCTCGAATACCTGTTCACCAATTGGCGCAATATTTATCGCAAAACCTGGACGACATCCACCATCGGAGCGCTCGACGCGTCGCTTGTCGGCACGAATTACTTTTATACCGATCTGTATAAACCAGGCGTGGGCTGTTCTTACAACGGCGGAAGTTGTCCCACCCCGTCACCGATTCCCAACATGAACCCGGCGGCCACGCCCGTGCCTATTTCGTTACCCAGTCCCAGCGCGGACTTTCCAAACGTGCCCGGTTACTCCATCACCCAATATCGCATCCAGGCGGTTGACCCGATGTTGACTCTATCAACCGATGGCAGTGAGCGGGCCTGGATTGAAGCTGATCAAACGCAAAAAGGCAAAGGCGCGCGAATTCCGACTGGTACCTCCAATCCGCCGAGCGGTTGGGCCGAGATGAATCCCGCTTCGGCTCCGCCCGCCGCGTATGGTCCTAACTATTGGCAATACAGTTTCTATTATCTCGCCTCGGTCGACGTCAGCATTCCGGCCATGACTGGCACCGTGACGGCGAAAGTTCGGCGCGTTTTCGAGAAGAAATTCGATAACCCATGGACCTACGCCATGTATTATGTGGACGACTTGGAGCTCAACCCGACGACCGCATTGAGTATCAACGGTCCGGTCCACACCAACGCCAATCTCTACATTAGCACGAACAACGTGACTGCAACGAGCACGGTCGGCTACTCGGGCCAATACATGAATGGTTACTCGCCTAACGATACCAGCAGCCACAGCGGTAGCATCACTGCGCCGAACTTTGCTGCCGGTCTTCCGCCGGTGCAGGAAACGGCACTTTTACCTTTCGGTTGGGACCTCAACCTCAGCAACACCAACAGCGGCACAAATAACGACAGCTATCACGAACTAATCGAAACTCCCGTGAGTGGGACCGATCCGCTGGCGAGTATTCGTATGTACAATCAGGCCGGGATCAAGGTCCTGGTCGATTCGAGCAACAACGTCACCTATTACAACGCCGCCGGAAGCGTCATCAGCACCGCGAGCGGCGGCAACGACAAAGCGATCGCGCAGTTACTCAACGCTGCCGTCACGAAAAACATTGCCTTATGGGATGCGCGCGAAGGCACCTATGTGCGCACCGTTAACATCGACGTCGGTCAGATCACGACCGCGGTGAACAACGGCACGATCAAAGGATTTAATGGTGTGCTTTACGTCGCCGACACCACCACCAACGGCACCTCTATTACATCGAAAATTGGCGGCGCGGGCAACACGGTGCCTACCACCGAACGCGCCGTTCGCCTGATCAATGGTGCCAGTCTGCCCAGTGGCAACTCCTCGAACAACAACGCCGCCGGTCTTACCGTTACCTCGGCCAACCCGATTTACATCCAGGGCAATTACAACACTGGCACCGGCACTATTCCGTCCAACAACGGCACCTACACCGATCCCGACGCCACCGGCTACACTAGGAAACCCGCCGCTGTCATGGGCGACGCCGTCAACATCCTTTCGAGCGCATGGTCAGATACCACTTCGGCCAATGCCCTCTCTACCCGTGTCGCCACGAACACAACGATAAATGCTGCGCTCGTCGGCGGCATCGTGCCGAGCAGTAGTGGCAATTACAGCGGCGGCGCCGAAAACTTCATCCGCTTTCTCGAAGATTGGACGAACAAGAGCTTCACCTACTACGGCTCCATGGCTGAATTGTTCCAGAGCAAGACCGGCATCGGCAATTGGGACGGCTCGGGCACTTCCGTCTACAAAGCGCCATCCACGAACAAGTGGTATTACGACGACACCACCTTCAGTGGCGCGGGCTCGCCGCCAGGCAATTTGCAAATCGCCGCTTACCTGCAACAACAGCGCTGGTACCAAGTTTACTAAGATCGACATCTTCCATGCGCGCTTCTCTCCAATTCATCGCCATCCTCTTGCTCGGTGCTCAAGCCGTTCTTGCCGGAAATGCGATTCAGTTCTCTGCCTCAGCCGAAGAATTCGTCGGTGAAGGCATCGTTTACCATCGCTTGCGCTTCCAGGATGGCGACCGCGGCGTCTCTTACCGGCCGCCCAACGGTTGGAAATGCGCGTTGATCGACAATCGTCTTCGTCTTACCCCTAACGACAAAACTTTTGCCGAGGCGCAGATCGACTCGGCACCGCTGGATCAACCGGTCGTGTTTGATGCCGCCATCGCCGCGTCCGTGGCGCAACAGTCTCTGGCCGCATTGCCCGTCGGCAATCAAGAGGCCGCTATGGTCAAGCAGGACCAAAATACCCTGCCGTTAAACAATAACCCCACTCTTGAGACCATCATTTCGTACAAGCTAATGGGCGAAACTTTCCAACGCGGCGTTATCGTCGCGATCACGCCTAACAATCAGATCACTTTCAAATTCAGCGCGCGCAAAGCAGATTTCGATGCGCTCTATCGCGCATTTCGCGCCAGCATTGGCACGTGGGAATGGCAGCCGGCGGCGGTAAAGTCGGCCGCCGCGCCGTAAGCGCAGCTTCGCTCACCAGAAATTGCTGAGTTGATTCGGCCGCGCACGTCCTACGTTCTCCTGGAAGCCAATATTCCTATTGACGCCAATTATGGAATTTCAGACAATCGGCGCTCGCTCAAGTACCTGAAATTATCCAACCAATGAAATCACATATCGTTCGGACAGCGCTTGGCACCATCGTTTGCACAGCTGTTATCGCCGGATACGCGGTCGCCGGTTCCCACGGCCATCGCCACCATCCTCAACACGCCAGCGGCCCCGGATTCAGTTCGGAAGACAATCCCGGGTTATATGGGCGCACGGCGAAAGACGAACACAAAGACTTCTTCAACCGCGATAAGAATCCCGGCGTCCAAGGCAGCGCGTTCGGCAAAGCGACGGCAACCGACGCCAAGAGCCACATGGATACGGCGGGAACATTGTTGAACACGCGCGATTCCTCGAGTTGGACGCAAAGTGCGCGCGGTGCCGACCATCGCCCGAGCGTTGTCCCCAGCGCAACGCCGAGTCGCGGTGTGAGCCCGATTCCAAGTGTAGCACCACACGGCATTCCTTCGCCTTTCCCAACGCCGCAAGGCACCGTCCCTCCCAAGCCGAACCCGATTCCCAGCGCCAGCCCCGGTGCGCATGACGACTACGAAATCGAGGCCGAATCGGACGCGAGCCACGCTGTGTCGCCCATTCCGAGTGCAACGCCAGGCGGGTCGCCACATCCGCCGGAGGTGATTCCGAGCGCAACACCAGGCGGTTCGCCGCACCCGCCCTATCCAATCCCGAGCGCGAGCCCCGGCGGATCACACCACTAATTCGTCGCTTCCTAAATCCGGCGCGAACTCGCATTTGAAGTTCGCGCCGGATTTTTTTTGGCCAGGTTGGGAATCCGCCGCCCATCGGCCATCGGCTCGCATCCTGCTCGAACTCCGCTACTTTATGCCGCTGATGGAACAAAGCATTGCGGCGGACGAGCTCGTTAGGCCGGCTCTCACTCGTTCGCCTTGGCGCTCGCTTGCGCCATCGCTGCTTTTGCTCGGCTTCATTTGGATCGAGATCGTTCGTCAGCTCAAACCCGATTGGTCCCTCAATCCGCAATACGGCTACGGCTGGAGCGTTCCGTTCCTCATGCTCTACCTGCTTTGGAAACGCTGGCCCGACCGACCGACTGCGCAGACGCCGCGTTCGTTAGGGCTTTGCGCGCTGCTCTTCGTAAGCTGCGTCCTCGCGTTCGCGCCCATCCGTTTTGTCGCCGAAGCGAATCCCGATTGGCGTCTGCTCAGTTGGGCGCTCGCTTTGCTTGGAGTGACGATGTCGATCTTGCTCGTTTATCTTCACGGCGGCGCGAGCTGGGTGCGATATTTCGCGTTTCCGTTTTTGTTTTTTCTCGTCGCCGTTCCCTGGCCCACCGTCTTCGAGCAGACACTTATTCAAAATCTCATGCGCGGCGTTACCGCCATCAACGTCAGCTTTCTCAATCTCGCCGGCGTGCCCGCGCTGCAACACGGCAATGTCATCGAAGTCGCTTCCGGATTGATCGGCATCGAAGAAGCGTGCAGCGGCGTCCGCTCGCTTCAGGCGACATTGATGATCTCGCTCTTTCTCGGCGATCTCTACTCGTTCAACGTCGCGCGACGGATTCTCCTTATCGCGGCCGGAGCTGTTCTCGCTTTCATTTGCAACGTCGGCCGTACTGCGATTCTCGTTTGGATCGGCGCGCATCGCGGCGCCGGCGCCATCGAAGCCTGGCACGATCCGGCCGGCCTAACGATTCTGATGATCTGCCTTTTCGGTCTTTGGTTCCTCAGCATCTTCATGCGACGTGGGTACGAACCAATTATCTCGCGCAAGATCGACAACGACATTCCGCGCGCCGCACTTTCGCCCACACTTTTGTTTTCCGCCGTCATCGTGTTCCTTCTCGTCGAAGCCGGCGTGCAACTTTGGTATCACAAAAACGAAAGCACTTTTACCGCATCGCGTTGGACTGTGCGCTGGCCCACAACGGAAAATAGTTACGCCTCGGTGCCGATCGCGCCCGAAGCCGAAGGCCTTCTCCATTACAACGATGGCGGCGGCGCATCATGGCAGACGTCCGACGCGCATCGTTGGATGATGTATTTCTTTCGCTGGCTTCCCGGCCAAACGGCCGCGCGCTTTGTGAAGATTCATCGACCCGACATTTGTCTGCCCGCCAGCGGCATGATCATTCGCAAAGACGACGGCATTCGTTTGATCGACATCAACGGCCTGAAACTTCCGGTGCGATCGTACCGTTTCGAGAATCACGGCACGCCGCTGCATGTTTTCTACTGTTATTGGGACGCGCGTTCCTCCTACGACAATGCGAACGCGGCCGCGGAAGAAGATTGGAGTCCGCGCGGTCGCGTGCGTTCAGCCCTGCGCGGCCGCCGCGATCTCGGCGCGCAAATGCTCGAGCTCGTGGTGTGGGGCTACGACGATGACAGCGAAGCGGACGCCGCGCTTCAACGTCAGCTCACCGCGCTCATCGAACGCAGCTGAGATCGACATCTTCATTCGCGCACATATCGTTGCGCTCTGAATGGATACTCCGCGCGATCCTCGCTACGAACACGCGCCGGGCGGATTGCGCCGCGGCGATCTCGATCCGAATCCATTCACGCAATTTTCCAATTGGTTCACGGCCGCGGTTGAAGCCGGCATTCGCGACGTCAACTCCATGGCGCTCGCCACCGCGGATGAAAACGCGCGTCCATCCGTGCGCATTGTTTTGCTGAAAGGATTTGAAGAAGACGGCTTTGTCTTCTTCACCAATTATGAGAGCGACAAAGGAAAACAGCTTGCGGCCAATCCATTCGCCGCGCTCGGCTTTTACTGGATCGAGTTAGATCGACAAATTCGCATTAGCGGCCCGGTCGAGAAAACTTCGCACGAAGAATCTGAGCGTTATTTCCACTCGCGGCCACTCGGCAGCCAGTTAGGCGCGTGGGCTTCGCGCCAAAGTGAAGTCATCGATGGGCGCCGCGTCCTCGAAGCGAAACTCGCCGAGCTGACCGAGCGTTTCGAAAAAAAACCGATCCCCCTTCCGCCGCATTGGGGCGGCTTCCGTTTGAAGCCCGACACATTCGAATTCTGGCAAGGCCGGGCTAATCGTCTGCACGATCGCTTCCGCTACACGCGCGGAAAAGATCGACAATGGTCAATCGAGCGGCTCGCGCCCTAACGAGCAAGTCACCAACCGCTGGCGAGAGCGAGGGCGAATTACAATAAAAGCTCGGTAGTGGTTAGGCTGAAGGCTCCGCATTCCATATGTCCACCGCGCAGCGCCATTCTCCATCGGCTCCTCGGCGCCAGATTGTGACCGCACGTCCCTTGGTTGTAACCGGTACGCCATCCGGACCATTCATCGTGACGGCATTATCGCCGAACAGATAGGCAAACTGTCCATCGGGTGAAACAACGGCCTCATGACTGGACCAAGTGATCCGAAATCCGGGTACTTGCAGGCTGCCCTCCACGTATTGGCGCAAGGCTGCTTTGCCCCGGATCGCAGGAAGACCAGGTGGGAGAACAACGGCGTCGTCTGTCCAAAACGAAAGGATACGTTCGACATCGCTGCCTTCGGAAGCAGCCAGCGCCCATTCAGCGTCACGCTGGAGGAGTCGCGCTCTTTCCGCCTCGAAGTTAATTTTCCCGCTCACGATTTAGGACAAATAAGGACGTATTTTGACCTAACGACAAGAAGACGAATGTTCGTCTTTCATGTTCCTTTCGTTGCTCACAGGTAGTTCGTGCCCCGCCGACCATGCGGACGTGATCCTCGATTTGAGAAACGCGCAGGACGGTGCAGTTTCGAACTATTAATATGATGAATCCGAATCATGACGAATTTGTGCAGGACAATCCCCTCGCGGGCAACACGCAGCCGGGAAGCGCCCAGGACCTGGCCAACGCCAACTTCGCTGCCGGCGACGATTGGAAAAAACCATCACTGAGTGCGCGCGAACGCACCGAACATTTCGTGCGCGACAATCCGGTGCCGATCATCATCAGCGCGCTCGTCTTCGGCATCGCGGCGGGCTGGGCGTTGCGTCACGCCACGCGCGACGAGAAACAAATCGAAGCCAAAACGCCGCTTGGCGATTTCAGTTGGAGTTTTTTCACGCTGCCGTTCCTCTGGCCGCTTTTCAAATCGGTTCGCGAAAAAGCGGGCGACTCCGCGGAAGCGCTCAAAGACGGCGTGCGCGATGGCGCGCGACGCATGCGCAAGATCGACATTGGCGATTACGCCAAGCCGCTGCGCAAACGCTGGCGCAACTGGACGCATTAATGGAGGGACGACCTCCGTGTCGTCCCCAGATTTGGGACGCGACAGAGCGCGTCCCTCCAAGTTAATCTCGCGCACGTGCGGCGCTGTCTCTGTTTGTTAATTGCGCTTTCCGCTTCCGCATTTGGCAAAGATGTAAAACAGACGCGCGAAGACGGCGCGCAATTCGTCGGCGCGGTTGGATGTCGATCTTCCAGTTGTCACGGTGGCGCCGGCGAAAAGCGCAGCCAATACATCACCTGGTCGCAAAAAGATTTTCACACCAAAGCCTTCGCCATTTTGCTCAATGCCCGCTCGAAGCAAATCGCCGAGGGCGCTGGCCTGACGAGCGCCGAATCGAGCGCGCGCTGCACCGTTTGCCATTCGCCATTCGCGTCCGTCACGCAATCGCGCCTCGGCCCGAACGTCCGCATTGACGAAGGTGTATCGTGTGAAACCTGTCACGGCGCGGCGAGTCCATGGTTGCGCGGACACACGCGCAGCGATTGGGCATATGCGACGCGCGTGAGCGCCGGCATGCACGACCTGCGCAACATCTACGTGCGCGCCAATGCTTGCGCCGCATGTCATCAAAACATCGACAACGATATTTTGAAAGCCGGCCACCCCGCGCTCGTGTTCGAGCTCGACAGTCAATCGTCGAACGAACCGAAACATTGGCGCGATGATGATCCCAAAGCTGGGCCGCGCAGTTGGCTGGTTGGTCAGGCGGTCGCATTGCGCGAAGCCGCGTGGCACGCGCGCACGGATGCCGATGCTTCAACTGATGCGCAACAAACATCGATCGCGCTCGCGTGGCTACTCGCAAAAGTCACGCTGAGCGATGCGTCGCTTCCAAAAATAAATGAGCCGGTCTCGTCCGACCTCGAGCCTTTGCAAAAACAAGCGGACGAGCTCGCGCGCCGTGCCGCAAATTGGACCGCGACGAACGAATCGATGATGTCGATCTTGCGCGCGATCGCAGAAAGCGATTCCGAATTCGCGAAGGAGAAAACGGAATCGAATTTCTATCGCGCCGTGCGTGTCACGCTCGCGCTCGAGCGTCTCACAGTCGCGCTCGACATCAAGATCGACAACGAACTGAAAGCGTTGCGCGCAGACGCGCAGCGACATTACGATTTCGATGCGGCGGCCTTCGCGCAACATCTCCGCGCCCTGCGCGAGAAGTTGTAGAATTTGAAGATCGGCGTCTTCTCAAGGAAGATGTCGATCTTGCAATGGCTAGTTCGACTCCAACCAAACGCCCCGCGTGGCTCCGATACCCCGTCGCGAAATTTTTTGCGTCGGTAAGGCTCGCCGTCGTTTTGCTCGCGGTGCTCATCATCGGCGCGATCTTCGGCACGATTTACGAATCGAGCTTCGATGCCAAGATCGCGCGCGCTTACGTCTACGGCGCGCCCTGGTTCAATGTCTGGCTGCTCTTGTTAGGCGCGAACCTCGCCGTCTCCGCGCTCTCGCGCTGGCCGTGGAAAAAACATCACGTCGCGTTTCTCGTGACACATCTCGGCATCATCACCCTGCTCATCGGCTCGCTCATCGGCCGCATTTGGGGAATCGAGGGCACGATCACGTTGTTTAAAGGCGATCCGCCGTCGAATCGTCTCCTTGTCGATCAACGCCAGCTTCGCGTGCACGACATCGATGGAATCGTGAAAGGTTTTCCGGCCGAGTTCTTGCATCATCCGCCAACGCCCGATCGTCCGCGCGATCTCGGGGTTCTCGCGAGCAGCGCACGCTTGAGCATTATCGATTACGCGCCGGCCCTCGAAGGAAAATTGAATCCGCGACCGCTGCAAGACGGCGGCGCGCCGGCGCTGCATTTCACCATCAATACCGCCATGATGGGACAACATCTCGAAAGCTGGCTGCTCGCCGATGATCCGCAGAACGGAAATTTCGCGATGGGTCTGGCGGACATCGAGCTCAAGCGCGGCGCGGCGTCTTCGAGCACGAGCACGAGTAAGAAAGGAGAAGATGTCGATCTTGAGGAATCCATTTTCGCTTTTAGCAAAGCGCCGGAAGAACAGATCGGGCGCGTGCTGCAAGGCGGCGGCGTCGGCGCAAAAGTTCGTCTCGAACAAAACGGAAACAAAGGTCGCGTCGTGGTTTCGTTAGGCGGAAAAGAATCTGCGCTCGATGTCGCGGAAAATCTCGGCAAGGAAGCGAAGATCGACAACTCACCGTTCACACTCAAGATCGACAATTACTGGCCGGACTTTCGAATTCAGGACGGCAAGCCAGATTCGTTGAGCGATCAACCGAACAATCCCGCTGTGCTCGTGACGATTCGTGGCAAAGGCGTTCCGGCCGCTGCGGCTGCGCAACCGAATCCGCACGGAACCGGTAAGGAAATGACGACGAACGGCGGGCCGCCGACGATGCCCGCAGCGGGCGAAGCCGCGCCGAATCATCTTACGCTCTTCATCGCTGATGACGGCGCGGTCACCTACGAATTGAAATCGCGCAAGGATGGCGACTCATCCGGCAAGATCGACATGAACAAACCGCTCACAACGGGTTGGGCCGATTGGCAGTTCGTGGTCGACAAAACCATGCAGCACGCGGAGGCGTGGACCGATTTCTTTCCCGCGAAATCGGACGCGCCGCCGATGGCTGCGAAAGATTTGCCGGACGGACTTCGCGTTCGTCTCGAGCAGCGCGGCGAAAAATTCGAGCAATGGGTCCCCGGCGGCTGGCAGATCAGCGTGCCGACTTCGCCTAACGAAACGCGCATCAGCTACGGCTTCCGTCAGATTCCATTGCCGATCGCGTTCGAGTTGGTCGATTTCGAAGTGAAACGCAACGAAGGCAGCGATAGTCCGGCCGGATTCAAAAGCACATTGCGCGTCTCGACCGCCGAAGGCGAGACCGCGACCGGTCAATGTTGGATGAACAATCCATTCAGTTTTCCGGGCGAGATGTTGCACACATGGACGGGAATGACATTCAAGATGTCGCAGGCGTCGTGGAACCCCGAGAACTTGAATCAGAGCACGATCCAAATTTTGCGCGATCCGGGTTGGCTGTTTAAATGGATCGGTTCGCTGCTGATCGTGAGCGGTGTGTTCATGATGTTTTATTTGCGGCCGTATCGTAAACAAACCGTCGGGGAGCCGATCACGCTAACGCCTGCAAGATCGACAAGTCCGAGCCGGACTGGCACTGAAAGATCGACATCGTCATGTGGAAAAGATTTGGAATTGCAGCGGCACTGATTCTCACCGCGTGCGGCGGACATCGACAACCGGTCTGGCTCCAAGGCGCGACGCGCCCCGGAAACAAATACGGCTCCTACAGCTCTTATCCGGAAACGCGCTGGAACGCTGATGGCCGTTCCATGACGCTGCTCAACGAATTGCGTTACACCGATCCGCACGGCGTCGTCTGGATCGCACCGGCCGGCTCGGAAGTTGATGGCGCATCCATTCCGCGCACGCTCTGGACATTCATGGGCGGTCCGTTCGAAGGAAAATATCGGAACGCTTCCGTGCTGCACGATGTCGCCTACGAAAAACAGGACCGGCCGTGGCAGGACGTCGATCGCATGTTTTACAACGCGATGCGTTGCAGCGGCGTCGGCGCGGTCGAAGCGGGCACGATGTATTATTCGCTCTTAAAGTTCGGGCACCACTGGAAGGTCGAGATCCGCAAAGCGAAACGGGTGAAGCCGAGCGATCGCGCACGCATAGAGCCGGAAGTGGCGCGCGCGATTCCGGTGAACGAAAACGATATCGAACAAACGCGCGATTGGATTCGCAGCGCCGAGCCGAGTCCGGAAGAGATCGAGCAACGCGCCGGCGGACCGCACTGAGATTCGCCTAACGAACCGCGGGTTTATACTTCGGGCGGCAGGACCGCGCCGGCTCCTTCCGGCGGAATCCCGCCCGGAATATCTTCCGGTGTAGATGTCGATCTTGCCGGAGTCGGCCGGTCTTGCCGGATGCGCGTCGACATCAACATGGCGGCGAAGAGCAAAGCCGCCGCCAGGTAATACGGCGCGCCCGGCAAATGAATTCCGTGTTTCGGATCGATGAACCAACTGAAGACGCGCAGGAACATGATCGGTCCGATAATGAACGTGATCGACCGCATGCTTTGAAGCGCGCCTTGCAACTCGCCTTGTTCGCGCTCGCTGACGCGATGCGTCATCATGCTTTGCGCGGCCGGCATTGAGATGTTCCAAAGAGAAATAACCGGGATGCAGACGAAGAATGTGACGCTATTGCGCGCCATGCCTGCGAGCAACATGCCGCATGCTCCGAAACATTGGCCGAGATAGAGCGTCACCTTTTCGCCAAAACGTTTCACCATTCGCCCGGTAACACCGCCGGAAATAATAGCGGCGCAAATTCCGACAATCATCAACGAGAAACCAGTGGTGCGTTCGCCCCAGCCGTATCGATAAATGGCGTAAAGCACCCAAACACTGAAGACATTGTGAGCGGTGTAAGCGAGAAATTGAATGACGGCGAGACGCCAGAGCTCGGGATGCGATCGCAACAATACGAGCGAGCCGAGCGGATTGGCTCGGCCTAACGACATTGTCTTGCGCCGGTCCGCCGGCAGCGATTCCGGGACAAAGAAATAGCCGTAAAGCCAGTTCGTTAGGCTCAGTCCGGCCGAGACCCAGAAGACAAGGCGTGGACTGACCGAACCAAGCAGGCCACCGATCGCAGGACCGAATGCGAATCCGATGCCGAACGCCATTCCGATCATTCCAAACGCGGACGCGCGTTTTTCGCGCGGGGTTACGTCCGCGATGTACGCCATCGCCGTCGGGATGCTCGAAGTCGTTATGCCAGAAATGATGCGGCCAAGAAAAAGCCAACCGATGGTCGGCGCGAGCGCCATGACGATGTAGTCGAGACCGAGGCCGAGGTTCGACAATAAGATGACCGGCCGCCGTCCGAACCGATCTGAAAATACGCCGAGGATCGGCGAGAAAACAAATTGCATGAGCGCGAAGACGAGCGCGAACCAACCGTTCCAATTCGCGGCCACCGTCATTTTGCCGCCGAGAAAATCGAGAATCAGCTTCGGCAGAACGGGAATGATCAAGCCCATCGCCAGAACGTCGAGCGTGACCGTGACCAAAATAAAAGTCACCGCGGCTTTGCTCGCTCTCACGCCGAAATTAATAAATGGAGGGACGCGCGCTGTCGCGTCCCAAAATTTAATGCGCGTGCAACGGCGGCCGAATGCGGGCGAAGATTTGAAAGCCGTAGCCGACGCCGTCGCGGCCGTAGTAGCGATTCAATCCATCCGGCCAGAAGTCGAGCGTGAACTGTCCGCCAATGCCGATGTCGATCTTGTCGGAAAGCGACAGATCACGCACGTAACCAATCGTCGCCGCGTTCACCGCGAAAACTTTTTCGAGATCGACTGCGCGCAAGACGAGCTCGTGTCCCGATTTCTCCACGCGTTCCCATCGCGCGTAAACCGTATCGCGCCCGCGCTGCAAATTTGTTTCGAGCAGAAACGACTGCGTTTTGCCTTCGCCCGTGTTGTCATTCTGTCCCCACACGAAACTGTTCGACCAATTGGTGTCGTGGCCTAACCAGCGATTGTAAATCACCGATGCGGTCGTGCGATGTTGCTTCAAGTCCGGTTCGAGCGCTTCCGGGCTTTTGATGTAGCCGTGCGAAACTTGCAACGCCAGATCGCGCGTCGGGTTCCATGAGATGCGGCCGCTGTAAGAATCGAAGCGCGGCCGATCGAAGTCGTAGCGGTCCTCGTCCGGTTCGCGGCCGGTGAAAACACTTCCTTCGATTTTCACATCGCGCCATTGCAGGCCGGCGGTGGCGACGCCGAACGTGATGTGGGTTGAGTCCTGCCAATGATGTCCGATCGGTGCGTCCGGATTATCCATCGCGCTCAAGCGATGCATGAATGTCGGCGGCCCGAGCGCCGGCTCCCCCGGATAACCGAAATAAAGAAACGCGCTAAGGTCCGAGCCGGACTGGCCATTGACAGGTAACTTTTGCGAAAGCGAAATCGACAATTCGTCGAACAAATCATGCGGATGTTGTCGATCGTGCAACGGCATGTCGTGCCACGATTCGCCCGATTGAAAGAGCAACGGGTAACCGCGCCCTTGTTCCGTCAGCGGATCGAGACTCATCATCAAGCGGCCGCCGATTTGCGTGCTCTCGCTGAACGGATGCGAATACATCGCCATGATCCAGTTCGGCGCGTCGATGCGATCGTCGCCGCGTCGCGAGCTCACGTTGGTGTAACGCGGAAAAATTCCGCCGTGCAACATGAGCATGTCGTCGCCGAACATTTTCATGTAACCGTACATCGGCGTTGAATCCGGCACCCAAGCCGTGCCGGAACTTTCGCGGCTCATCGGGTCGGCGATGTTGATGGACGATTGCATCGTCATTCGATGCTCCGTCGGCATCTCGTGCTCTGACTTCGACGTTGGATGTTCGACGTTCGGCGTTGGGCGTTTTGTTTCTGCCTTCATCGGCACCAGCGTCATCCCGCATTTCGGGCATTCACCCGGTTCCGAACGCACTACCTCGGGATGCATCGGGCAGGTGTAGAGCGTCTTCGCTGCGCGAGCGTTGTTCGCTGTCGCGAAAGCGAGTGCGCTGATGAAAATTAAAATTGTTTTCTGCATGTCGATCTTTCTGTCGGGGTTCTTCTGTAGTGGCAGCCGTGCCGGCTGCACGATTTCGCGGGAATGCAGGCGACACGCCTGCCGCTACAGTGGAAAGCCGCGCGTGCGGCTCGTTAGGCGCGCGCTGGCGGAGCGCGCAGCGGCGAGCTCGAAATCAAATATGTGAGCGCAGTTTCACCGGGTGGTCCGGTATCGAGAATCGTGGCGCCGAAGAAAATTTTCGGCGGCGCAAAGCGCACGTAACCGGCGAATGAAAGATCGACATGGGCAAGATCGACAACTGCGCGCGCAAGATTCGTCGCGTTCTTGGCCAGCGTGGCGCGAAGGATTTTGCAACAGGGCGCGACGAGCGATTTCGGTTTTTGTTTGGCCGGCGCCGAATGCATCGGACATTCGTTCGCGTCGCCCGATTGGGTCGGCTGGACCGTCGTCAGCGAAGTGAAAGCGCAATGGTTCGAAACGCCGAGCCACGCGCAAAATGCAATCGCAGCGACGATACTCGACAGGAAGCGCGGCACATGTCTCTCTCGCTCGATTGC
>JBEEGX010000043.1:0-7300 GCA_041167105.1 Verrucomicrobiota bacterium | reverse complement strand
CACTTTTGTTTTTACTTTTCGCGGCATCGCTTGGATCGTTAGGCGCGGACACGGTTGGCCAACCCGCCTGGGCAGCCGAAGCCATTTTCTATCAAATTTTTCCGGAACGTTTCTGCAACGGCGATCCGAAGAACGACCCGACACGCGATTCACTGGAGTGGCCGATTAATCCCGGCGAATCATGGCGCATCTCGTCCTGGACCGCCGATTGGTATGCGCGCGACGATTGGGAAAAAGAGCTCGGCTCGAATTTCTATCGCGACGGCGTTCTCGATCGCCGTTACGGCGGCGATCTTCAAGGCGTGATCGATAAGCTCGATTATCTGAGCGACCTCGGGATCAACGCGATTTACCTCAATCCAGTCTTCTATTCGCGCTCGCTCCACAAATACGACGGCAATTCCTATCACCACATCGATCCGTTCTTCGGTCCCGATCCGCGCGGCGACCTCGCCATCATGGCGCGTGAGTCCGCCGATCCGCGCACCTGGCAGTGGACTGCGGCCGACAAATTGTTTCTCGATCTTGTCCGCCGTGCGCACGAGCGCGGCATGCACGTCATCATCGACGGCGTTTTCAATCACACCGGCCGCGATTTCTTTGCTTTCAAAGACATTCGCCAGAACCAAAAAAACTCCCGTTACAAAGATTGGTATTCGATCGAGAGCTTCGACGATCCGCGCACGAAACGAAACGAGTTCGCCTACAAAGGTTGGTGGGGACACATGACGCTACCGACGTTTGCGCCGACGCGCGACGGCAGGGACATGCATCCCGGCCCGAAGGCTTACATCTTCGAAGCGACCAAACGTTGGATGCAGCCGCACGGAAAACCAGCCGAAGGCATCGACGGCTGGCGGCTCGATGTCGCGGAAGAACGGCCGACAAAATTCTGGGCCGACTGGCATGCGCTCGTTAGGCAGTTGAATCCGACTGCTTACACCACGGCGGAAATTTGGAGCAACGCCGCCGAGTTCGTGAAGAAGGGCGGCTTCTCCGCTTCGATGAATTACAACGCGTTCGCTATTCCGGTGACAGGTTTCTTGATCGACAACAACGTCGCGCCGACAAAATTCGGCCAGCTCCTCGAAAGCCGCCGAAAACAATTTCCGCCCGGCGTCGCGGCCGTGATGCAAAACCTGACCGATTCACACGACACCGATCGCATCGCCTCCATGATCGTGAATGGACCGAACGCGCCTGCGCCAAATGGCGACGACATCGTCTTCAATAAAAACAACAACCCGGGATCGTCGGACACCTACGAGATTCGCAAGCCTAACGAGCGCGAGCGAGACCTTCAGCGACTCATCGTTCTTTTCCAAATGTGCTACCTCGGCGCGCCGATGATTTACTACGGCGACGAGACCGGCATGTGGGGCGCAACCGATCCCGACGATCGCATGCCGATGGTTTGGCAAGATCGACAATACGAACCGCAGGCAATCGATCCGCGCGGCCGCGAACGTGAACCGGACGAAGTGAAATTTGATCCGCAGCTGTTCGATTTTTACAAACGCGCCATCGCCTTGCGTCGCCAGCACGACGCGCTCAATCACGGCGAGTTCGCCATTCTCGCGGCCGACGATACACAACGCGTCATCGTCACGACCCGCCGCTCAAGGCGCGAATCGCTCATCATCGCGGTCAACCGCGGCAGTGAGGACGCACATGTCGATCTTCGTGTGAATGCGAGCAGCCTTACGCCGATCTTCGTCACGCACGGCGAACTGGAAGCGGTGAAGACGCAGGGCTCACAAATTACTTTACCCGCGCTCACCGCCGCCGTGTTCAGCGCCAACTAAGATCGACATGAAGTTAGATCGACAATTACTCGTCGCGGGTTTGTCGATCTTGCTCTTCGGCGGATGTGAGCGCGTCGCCGATCCGCGTCCGCACATTCTCATCTGGCACCAAAAAATTTCCGGCGAGCGCGATCTGTTCAACGAACAGGTCGCACGCTTCAACTCCACGCATCCGAATGTCGTCGTCGAAACGCTCTACAAAGAAAACGAAGAGCTGCGCAATCTCTTCGTCATCGCCGCCGTCGCCGGGCAAGGCCCAGACATCATCTACGGTCCAGCCGATAACGTCGGCGTCTTCGTCACCACGCAAACAATTTTACCCCTCGAGAAAATTTTCCCAGACGAATTCTTCGCGCGCTTCATCGCACAAGGCTCAGTTAGTTGGAAAAACAATCGCTGGCTCATCGCCGATCAGCTCGGCAATCATCTCACCCTCGTTTACAACACACGCCTCGTCCCGAAGCCGCCGGCCACCCTTGATGAGCTCATCGGCATCGGCCGCAGCCTAACGAAAGGCAATCAATACGGACTGACTTGGAATTATCGCGAGCCGTTCTTCTTCATTCCGTTTCTCACCGCTTTCGGCGGCTGGGTCATGGACGAGAACGGCCGGCCGACTCTCGACAACGAACACACCGTCGCCGCGATTCAGTTCGTTCTCGATCTTCGCGACAAATACAAAATCATTCCGAAAGAAGGCGACTATGAAATCGCGGACATGCTTTTCAAAGAACAGCGCACCGCCATGATCATCAACGGCCCGTGGTCGTGGGCCGGCTATCACGTGCCGAATGGCAACATGGTCGCGCCGCTGCCATTCAACACCGAGACCGGTTTGTGGTGTGAGCCGATGGTTTCGGCCAAAGGTTATTCGGTTAACGCGAATGTGAGCGCGTCGAGAATTCCGCTCGTGCGCGAACTGATCGATTACCTAACGAGCACACAAGTGCAGGAAGAAATGGCTGCGAAGCTCGCGACCACGCCGGTAGATCGACAAGTACTCGAGTCGCCGGCCGTGCGCGCGAATCCCACTCTTGCCGCATCGATGCGGCAGATCGAGCATGGACGTTTGATGCCGATCATGCCGCAAATGCGCGCGATCTGGGAGGGAATGCGCGGACCGTATCAACTGGTCATGAACGGCGCCATCACTGCGCGCGAAGCAGCCAAGCGCATGCAACGCGAAGCCGAAAAGAACATCGCCGATTCGAATTTGTAGTTGTCGATCTTACACATGTCGATCTTGTCCGAGCAAAACCGAATCCGCATTTTTCTCGCGAGTCTTCTCGGGCCCGCGCTCATCGTCATTGTCGGTGTCGTCGCGTTCCCGCTGATCTTCAATTTCGTTTTGGCGTTTTCGAACGCGAACATCTACCACATCCGCGATTGGAAGTTGATCGGCTTCGCCCAATTCGTCAGCGTCTTTCACCAGCAACTCTTCTGGTCGATCCTGCTCAAGACCGTCATTTGGACCGCGACTAACATCGTCTTCCACGTCGTGCTCGGCGTTTTTCTTGCGGTCGTGCTGCATCAGAAGTTCATTCGCGGAAAAGCGGTCTGGCGCGTCCTGCTCATTCTGCCGTGGGCGATGCCGCAATATATTTGCGCGCTCACCTGGCGCGGCATGTTCAATTACGAATACGGCGCGGTAAATTTGTTGATCACGAGATTTCTGCACGCGCCGCCGGTGCAATGGCTCACCTCGCCGCTCGAAGCGTTCCTCGCCGTCATCATCACCAACATCTGGATGGGATTTCCATTCATGATGGTGATTGCGCTCGGCGGATTGCAATCGATTCCCGAAGAACTCTACGAAGCGGCCGATGTCGATGGCGCGTCGAAATGGTTTCAGTTTTGGAACATCACCGCTCCGTTATTGCGACCAATCATGATTCCGGCGATCACACTCGGAGTCATTTGGACGTTCAATAACATCAACGTCGTTTGGCTCGTTTCGAACATGGGCGAGCCGGCGGATTCAACGCACATCCTCGTTTCGTATGTCTACAAAGCTGCATTTAGCATGTATCGGTTCGGCTGGGCCGCCGCGCTGAGCGTCGTGATCTTCGCGATCCTGTTTACGTTTTCGCAGGTCTTCCTGAAACGAACGCGCGCGACCGAATCGATCTACTGATCCGACTTCACTTCGAGATAGCACGCGCTTAGCGGCGGCATCTCCGCGATTGGGACACCAGCGTCACGCACAAATCCGATTGTCGATCTTACATCGGCCAGCGGCGTTTCGTTCAGGCGATCCAGGATGCGCACATGCGATTGTCGATCTTGCGCGGGCAAGACAGAATCTGGGACACGAATGGAGATATCCGTCAGCGACGTCGTCGGACTCAAATTTGCCGCGCAAACAAATCGCTGACCGGTTGCGCGATCGACGCGCGCGAAACTATAGAGCCAGTGTCCGCTCGCGGTCTCGTTAGGCAAACGGCCGTATTTGGTGTTGTCGTGATTCAGCGGGTTGACCGCGACGAAATCTCCATCGCGCAGCGCCGGCTCGTTCAGGAGATTAAGCAGGCGCGAATAAAATGTCCGCAGCTGTTTCTGTTCGTCGGATAATTTTGCGCCGTCATATTTGTGCCCATTCACCCATTTCACGACTTCGGGCATCGACCAGTAATCGAAGATTGACGTGCGCGCGTCATCGCTGCCGAATCCTTCGCTGCCGGCGCCGGGCTCGCCGATTTCCTGGCCGTTGTAAAGCATGACCGGCCCGCGTGAGAGCCCGAACAGAATCGCCGACACCGGCGCGCCGAGTTTCATTCCGTGACCGCCCCATTGCGACTTCGCCGCGATGCGCACCTCATCGTGGTTCTCGGCGTAACGAAGTGAGCGCTCGAACACGAGTGGGTCGCGTGTGAAGTCGATGTCGTTCGCCCAACCGGGTCCTTCGTAGATTTTTTTGATCGCGCGATATGTCGGGTCGTCGTAGACGGCGTTGAAGCCGGCGTTGAGCAGATCGACCATGACATTCGTCTCTTTTCCGGAAGCGGCTGACTCGGCACTCGGGACTTTTGCGGGATCGTTATCGTAAGCCTCACCGATGAAGACAAGATCGACATTCTTCTTTCGCGCTTCGGTGATGACCCATTTCCAAAATTCCGGCGGCACCATGTGCGACATGTCGCAACGAAACCCACCGACGCCTAACGATTCCCAATAATCGATGATCGCTGCCATTTTCTTCCACGTGTCCGGCACGGGTTTATCCGCCGCAGTCGCGTTCGGGAATTCGCGCGTATGTCGATCGACGAAATTGAAGCCGTAATTCAGCTTCACCGTTTCGTACCAATCACCGATCGACGGCGTCCAGCTCGCAACATTATTGCCAGTCACTTTGCCGTGATCTTTTTCGCCATCAAAAAAACCGTCGCATTTTATTCCCGCGATTTGGCAGGTCGGACTTTGCGGCTGGCCGTCTTTCATTGTCGGTAAATGCAGCGGCGGACCATCGGGGCCGGGCTGCAAATAGTAGAAGTTGTTGTTCGGCGCGAAGAAGGCCGACGCGTCGTCGCCGGCTCCGAAATTCAGCTCCGGCTTGATGTCCGACTTGTAACTGCGCGCCACATGGTTCGGCACGAGATCAATGATCGCTTTCATGCCGCGCTTGTGAACGCGATCGAGTAATGCCTTGAATTCATCGAGCCGCTTCTCCGGCTTCACCGCGTAATCCGGGCAGACGTCGAAGTAATCTTTGATCGCATACGGACTGCCGGCGATTCCTTTGAGTAAATCCGGATCGTCCGCCGGCGCGCCGATGCTCGAGTAATCGGCACCGGTCGCCTGTTGCAATACGCCGGTAAGCCAAATATGGGTGAATCCCATTTTGCCTAACGAGTCCAGCGCCGCATCGTTGATGTCGGCGAATTTACCGACGCCATTCTTGGCCAGCGTGCCGTTTGGTTCGCGCGTTTCGTTGGTGTTGCCGAAGAGCCGGACGAACAGTTGATATATGCAAACTCTGCGCTTCGAAGCGTTCACGGTCGGTGGGTTAGCGCTAACAATATGAAAAGTTGCCAGACAGAGCAGCGCCGCCGCGCCACAACACCAAGATCTGCGGCGGGCTCGACCTGCTTTCACTCAAGCGAACTCTCGGTCGGCGTCGCCGTCGGCAGCATGCCTTCCTCTTCGGTGACGCGTTGCAGTCGTCGCGGCGCCAGCGGCGTGATCGGGACGAAGAGCGTAATGATGGCGGCAATGAACATGAAAACGCCCCCGGCCATGACGGCATAGACGAGATTTCCGCCGAGCAGGTTTTTCACCGCGGGCCCGAAGGTGAGCGCTGCGATAATTTCCGGAAGCACGATGAAGAAATTGAAAATGCCCATGTAAACGCCCATGCGTTCCGCAGGCAAGGCGCCGGCGAGCATCGCGTACGGCATGGAAAGAATCGACGCCCACGCGATTCCGCCGAGCGCAAGCGCGCCTAACAACAGACCTTTCTGCTGTTCGCCATGAATGAATCCGACAGCGAGCAGCCCGATTGCGCCGAGGGTGAGACAGAACGAATGGATTTTGCGTCGATCGCCTGTGGTTGCGATTGCCATCAAACCGAATGCGGCGATGAAAGTGACGAAATCCTTGGCGGCGTAACAAACGCCGGCCCATTCTGCGCCCGCTTTGAAGAGAGGCGATTGCGTGTCGTTAGTCCCGAAGACGAGCGGAACCGCATTCGAAAAATGCAGCCACATGCAGAAGAGACCGAGCCAGGTGAAGAATTGCACGAGCGCGAGCCATTTCATCGTGCGCGGCATATTGCGCAGCGCGTCCGGAATCTCGCGAACAAGATGAGCGAAGCCGCCGCGCTCGGATTTTCTGCGCTGAAACTCCTCCAAGTTTTCCGGCGGATATTCGCGCGAAGTGAAAATCGTCCAGAGCACCGCGCCGAAAAACGCGACGGCGCCGATGTAGAATGCGATCTTTACATTTGGCGGGATCGCATTCGCCGCGCTCGTTTCGCTGGTGACGCCGAAGCCATGTTTCAGCAGCCATGGGAGCAAACCGGCAATGACCGCGCCCGCGCCGATGAAGAAGCTTTGCATCGTGAAACCGGTGGCGCGTTGTTCTTCCACGAGATTATCGGCTACGAAAGCGCGAAACGGTTCCATCGAGATGTTGATCGACGCATCGAGAATCCAAAGAAGTCCGGCCGCCATCCAGAGCGCGCTCGCATTCGGCATCAATGCCAGTGCGCACGAGCTCAGAATCGCGCCCATCAAAAAATAGGGACGGCGCCGGCCTAACGGACCCCAGGTCCGATCGCTCATCGCGCCGATGATCGGTTGCACAATGAAACCGGTGAGCGGCGCGGCCAACCACAACAGCGGAATCTGATCGTCGCGCGCGCCGAGATATTTGTAGATGGGACTCATGTTCGCCATCTGTAATCCCCAACCGAATTGAATCCCGAGAAATCCGAAACTCATGTTCCAGATTTGCCCGAAGTTCAGCCGCGGTTTCGTCGTCATAAGATCGACAATCGC
>JBEEGX010000042.1:0-11944 GCA_041167105.1 Verrucomicrobiota bacterium | reverse complement strand
CCTGTGGAGTATTTTCTGGTTGCTGATCGCGTTCGCCATGATCGCGCTGTGCATTCGCGCACGCACCCGCACAACCGCGGTCTTGCTTTGGACATTCTTCGCGCCGCTCGCACTTTATCTTGGCAGTTACATTTTCAGTGCGTGGCCCGATTACATCGCGCACATCGACACGTCGCTGCCGCGATTGTTAATTCAGCTCACGCCGGTCGCATGGCTGATCATTGCGCTCGCGCTAAGATCGACAATTACTCTTCGGCCAGTGCCGCTTGCGCCGCCGCCAGTTTCGCAATCGGCACCCGGAACGGACTGCAACTGACGTAATTCAAGCCTAACCGATGACAGAATTTCACGCTGTTCGGTTCGCCGCCGTGTTCGCCGCAAATCCCGAGCTTGATGTCCGGCCGCGTTTTGCGTCCGAGATCGCGCGTCATCTCCATTAATTTACCGACGCCTTTTTGATCGATCGACGCGAACGGATTTGTATCGACGATGTCCAGCTCAGCGTAGTGCGGGAGGAAACTTCCCGAATCATCGCGGCTCATCCCCAGCGTTGTTTGCGTGAGGTCGTTCGTGCCGAAGCTGAAGAATTGCGCATCGCGCGCGATTTCATCCGCGAGCAATGCCGCGCGCGGAATCTCGATCATCGTTCCGACCAGATAATCGAACTTCGTCTTCTTCTCTTTCGCCACTTCAGCGGCGACGCGATTGACGATGTCGATCTGCAATTTCAATTCGCGCGGAAAGCCGACGAGCGGAATCATGATTTCCGCTCGTACCTTCTGGCCTTTTTTCTGAACGGCGGCCGCCGCTTCGAAAACCGCGCGCGCCTGCATCTCCGAAATCTCCGGATAGGTAATGCCGAGACGGCAACCGCGATGACCGAGCATCGGATTGAACTCGTGGAGCTCTTGCACGCGGCGTGAAATCCTCTCGACCGCCATGCCCAGCTTTTTTGAGAGATCGAGCTGTTGCTCTTTGTCGTGCGGCAAAAATTCGTGCAACGGCGGATCGAGAAAACGAATTGTCGCGGGCAATCCGTCGAGCGCTTCGAAAATGCCGATGAAATCTTCGCGCTGATACGGCAGCAACTTCGCAAGCGCACGTTGTCGATCTTGCGTAGTCGTCGCTAAAATCATCTCGCGCATCGCGTCGATGCGGTTGCCTTCGAAAAACATGTGCTCGGTGCGACACAGCCCGATGCCCCGCGCGCCGAACGCGATGGCGTTACGCACTTGCTCGGGCGTGTCGGCGTTCGTGCGCACATCCATCGTGCGAAAGTCGTCCGCCCATCGCATCAGCTTGTCGAACTCGCGAAACGTCTCGCTCTTCTTCGCGTCCAATGTTTGATCGACAAGTACCTGCACGATCTCGGACGGCGCGGTCGTCACTTCGCCCGCGAAAACTTCGCCGGCCGTTCCGTCGATCGAAATGTAATCGCCCTGTTGCAACGTCGTGCCGTTCGCGCTCAACGTGCGTTTTTGATAATCGATGCGCAGTTCGCTCGCACCGCACACGCAGACTTTTCCCATCTGTCGCGCGACCAACGCCGCGTGCGACGACACGCCGCCGCGCGCGGTGAGAATGCCTTCGGCCGCGATCATCCCGCGCAAATCTTCCGGAGAAGTTTCGACGCGAGCGAGCACCACCTTGTCGCCCTTCTCCGCCCGCCGCACCGCTTCTTCCGCGCTGAAGACAACGTGACCGGACGCCGCGCCCGGGCCGGCCGCGAGTCCGCTGCCGATTTTTTTCGCTTCGCGAACCGATTGTCGATCAAAGATGGGCGCGAGCAAATGCGCTAACGAATCGGCCGGGATGCGTTTCACCGCGTCCTTCTTCGAGATCAATTTCTCATCGACCATGTCGACGGCGATGCGTACGGCGGCGTGACCGGTGCGCTTGCCGTTGCGCGTCTGCAAAATGTAAAGGCGAGTATCTTCCACCGTGAACTCGAGGTCCTGCATGTCTTTGAAATGTTGCTCGAGCAGCGCACGCACTTTCATCAAGCCTTTGTGTGCCGCCGGCATTTCTTTCGCAAGATCGACAATCGGATGTGGCGTGCGCACGCCGGCAACCACGTCTTCGCCTTGCGCATTGATCAGGTACTCGCCGTAGAAAACTTTTTCGCCCGTCGCCGGATCGCGCGTGAACGCGACCCCAGTGGCGCTCGTGTCGCCCATGTTGCCGAATACCATCGTCTGCACATTCACCGCCGTGCCCCAATCATGCGGAATGCCGTATTTGCGCCGATAAACCATCGCGCGGTCGTTCATCCACGAACCGAATACCGCGCTGACCGAGCCCCACATTTGTTCCATCGGATCTTGCGGAAACGATTTTCCGGTCCGCTCTTTGATCAACGCCTTGAAGCGCTTCACCATCTCCTTCAAGTCGGCCACGGCTAACTTCATGTCGGGAAAATCGTGTTTTCCGTAGCGTTCATCTTTCAAATGCTCGATCACGCTCTCGAACGGTTCGTGATCTTCGCCCGCGCGTTTCTGCACGCCCATGACCACGTCGCCATACATTTGCAGGAAGCGTCGATACGAATCCCACGCGAAGCGCGCGTTGTTCGATTTCTTCGCCACGATTTCGACGACGGTGTCGTTCATTCCGAGATTGAGGATGGTGTCCATCATTCCCGGCATGGAATCGCGCGCGCCGGAACGCACGGACAAAAGCAGCGGCGCGTCTTTGTCGCCGAGTTTTTTGCCGACTGACTTCTCGACTTTTTCGAGCGCGCTTTGCACTTCGGCTTTTAACTGCGCCGGATAAGTGCGGCCGTGCTGATAAAAGTAGGTGCAGACTTCAGTCGTGATCGTGAATCCCGGCGGCACCGGCAGACCGATTCGCGTCATCTCGGCCAGGTTCGCGCCTTTGCCGCCGAGCAACGGCTTCATCTTGCCGTCGCCATCCGCCTGACCGTCGCCAAAATAGTAAACGTATTTCGTCTTTTTCGATTTCGACGCGGGCCGACGTGACGATGTCGATCTTACCCTTGTCGATCTTGCACCGAGTTTGCGTTTCGGATTTGCGGTGCGTTTGGACGAATTACGTTTGTGAGCCATAGCGAGAAACCGATGAGATTGCGCGAGAGCGCAAACTAATTCCGCGCCTTAGCGTGTCAACGCGCGCTCGCGCTGCTCACGTCGGCGTTATTTTCCGCGCCGTTAAGCACGTCATCGATCGCGCCGGTGAATTCTTCCAATCCCGTGCTCGGAACGATGATGGTGTTACGACGGCCGTGCGATTCTTCCCGAATGAGGAGAAACTTGCCCCGATCGTTTTCCCGGAACTCCACCTGAAACCGCTTGCGCTCGATTTGAAGCTCCTTCGCTTCGATAATCTGATCCATGAAACTGGGCCGGAGTGTAGGAGTTCGACTGAGGCATGGGAAGAACAAATTCGCGCCCGTGCAAATCGCGGTTGTTAGGTAAAAACTCAGCGGCGTTTTCCACGTCCGGTTTCACGCCGTTTTTCATCCGCAATCGCGAAATCGATCTGGCGTTTGAACCGGTCCACGCGCGCGACGAACACGCGCACTTCATCGCCGATCGCGTAACGCTTGCGCGAACGTCGCGCGACCAAACGCCGTTGTACGGTGTCAAAAACGTAGAAGTCGTCAGTGAGGGAAGAGACATGCACGAGCCCGCTTAAATCGGCATCCGGAAGTTCGACAAGCAGACCGTAATTGCGAACATCGACAATGGACGCGCGAAAAACCTGCGGGTTTCGTTCCTGCAATTGGCGCTCGAAAAATTCCAGCTTCTTCATGCGCACAGCTTCGATTTCGGCTTCGGCCGCGTTTCGCTCGGTGGCAGAAATGTGTTCCGACATCGACGTGAGCTGTCCCATGTCGATCTTGCGCGCGTCTTTCTGCTGTCCTAACGAACGATGCGCGACGAGATCGGCGTAACGCCGAATCGGGCTGGTGAAGTGGAGATAATTGGTTTTCGCCAATCCGTAATGCCCGAGCGGCTGGGGAAGATAACGCGCGCGCTTCAAACTTTTCAGCAAACCGATTTTGAGCGCACGCTCTTCCGGTTTGCCTTTGATCAACGCAAGCAAGCGTTGCACTTCGGGACGTTTCGTCAGGTCGCCAACGCGAATGTTGTGGCTCAATATCAGCTCGCGATATTCGCCCAGCTTGTCCGGATCGGGGTTTTCGTGGACGCGGTAAATCGTCGGGATGTGACGGTTCTTCAACTCGCGCGCGACCGCTTCATTCGCCGCCAGCATAAACTCTTCGACGAGCTGATGCGATTCGTCGTTCTCGATCCGCTCCAGCTTCACCGGCTTGCCCGTAAGATCGACATGTACCTTTACCTCCGGAAAATCGAGATCGAGCGAGCCTTGTTGAAAACGTTTTCGCCGCAATAGCGAGGCCAATTCCCACGCTTCGTGCAAACGTTTGCCTAACTGATCGCGCGCCGGCGATTTCAAAATCGCGTACGCTTCCCTATATGTAAGCCGCTTCGCGCTGCGAATGACCGTTCGCGCAAACCGCGCATTTTTCGGCCGCCCGCTTTTGTCAAAATGAATGAAAACGGAAAACGTCAGTCGATCGACATCCGGCTTGAGACTGCAGACGCCGTTGCTCAAACGCTCGGGCAACATCGGGATGACGCGGTCGGGCAGGTAAACGCTGTTGCCGCGCTTGCGCGCTTCGCGATCGAGCGCGCTGTCCGGCGTCACGTAAGCGGATACGTCGGCGATGTGCACGCCGAGCTCCCACGTTTGATTGTCGATCTTGTCGACATTGATCGCGTCGTCGAAATCTTTCGCGTCGTCCGGATCGATCGTAACGATAAATTTGTCGCGCAAATCTTCGCGGCCTTCGAACATTCGTCGATCGACTTCCGGCGGAATCTGCTCCGCTTGCGCGATGACAGCGGAGGGGAATTCTGTCGGCAAATGATAATTGCGAATGATCGACAAGACATCGACGCCCGGCGCATCCGCGCGGCCGAGCACCTCGACGATCTCGCCTTCGGGATTGACGTGGCGCGATTGCCATTCCTCCAGCCTAACGACGACCTTATCGCCGGGCCGCGCTTTGGTTTGAGCCGCGACGTAAACGTTGTGGACGAGCCGCGGGTCGTCCGGAATGACGTACCAAAAATTGCGCGATTGCTGCAACGTTCCGACCATGTTGTCGTGCGCGCGTTCCAGAATGCGAATGACGCGGCCTTCCGCGCGTAGTTGTCGATCTTTCCCGCGGCGCGGCGCATCGCGCATGATGCGAGCGACGACGCGGTCGCGATTCATCGCCGTGCCCGTGTTCTCGGCCGCGATGAACAAATCCGCGCCGCCGGATTTCTCGTTCGTGAGGAAACCAAACCCGGCTTGATGAATCGAGATCGTGCCGGTGACGAGATCGGCTTCGTTAGGCAAGATGTATCGATCTTTGCGGATGCGCGCGATCTCGCCGTCGCGCTCGAGCTCGTGCAGCGTCTGCCGCACCTTCACGCGCTCTTTACTTTTGACGCCCAGCTCGTGCGCGATGGCGTTGCGATCGAGCGGCTGGTAATCTTCACGGCGGAGAAGATCGAGTACGCGTTGACGCAGATTGTTTTCGCTCACAACGAACCGATAATGTCGATTGTCGATCTAACAATGAAAACAATCGGGATTCTTTGGCGCGACACTGATCGAATAACGATGTCGATCTTGCGGTCGAACCCGTAATGCGCGAGCGGCCTTGGAAGATCGGCGAACGCATTGTCGATCTTTCACGTCGCGGAATGATTATGGGCGTGCTCAACGTCACGCCCGATTCGTTTTCGGACAGCGGAGAATTCTTCGAGCGCGAGGCGGCGATTGCACATGGGATTCAGCTGGCGCACGAAGGCGCAGACATCATCGACATCGGTGGCGAATCGACGCGACCGGGCGCGGAGCCGATTTCGCCTAACGAAGAGATGGAACGGGTCATTCCGGTGATCGAACAATTACGGCGCAAGATCGACATCGTCATTTCCATCGATACGTCGAAAGCCGAAGTTGCCGATGCTGCATTGACTGCCGGCGCTGCAATTGTGAACGACGTCACCGGCGGCCGGGGCGATGCGCAGATGATGTCGTTAGTCGCGAAGCGCAGCGCCGCGTTCATCATCATGCACATGCAGGGAGAGCCGCGCACGATGCAGAAGGCGCCGCACTACGGCGATGTCGTAGGCGAAGTGGCGGAATTTTTTCGACAACAATTCGCGCGCGCTCTACAGTGTGGGATTGATCCGATGAGCATCGCGTTTGATCCGGGAATTGGGTTTGGAAAAACCCTGGATCATAATCTCGAGCTCCTCGCGAATCTCGAGCGACTGCGGGTGGAGAATCGGCCGTTGGTCGTTGGCGTTTCGCGGAAATCTTTTTTGGCCAAGCTCGTCGGTTCCGATGAAATGCAAGATCGACATGCACCAACCGTCGCGTTCACAGGGTTGTTGCGCGCGCGGGGCGGCGATGTCTTTCGCGTGCATGAAGTGAAAGAAAACGTCGCGGCGTTGCGCGCGGCCGAAGCGGTCCTGAAGAGATAAGATGCTCCACGAAGTCGTTTATTTTTGGCTGAAAAGTTGGCGCAGCATTTTCGAAATCATTCTCCTCAGCGTCATCCTGTATTACGGCTACGTCTATTTCCGCGGGACGCGCGGCGCAAAAGTTTTGACCGGCCTCGCGATTATTTTTCTGACGCTGACCTTGATCTCGACCTTGCTCAACCTGGTCGTGATCGGCTGGATCGTGCGCAGCTTTTCCGTTTTTCTTCTCATCGCGCTCGTCGTTATTTTTCAACCGGAGCTACGTCGCGCACTGGCCGAGCTCGGCGGCCATCCAATCTTTTCCCTAACGAGCGAGAAACGCGAGACCGTGCACGATCTGGCCGAAGCGGTGACGCAACTGGCGAACAAGCAATTCGGCGCGTTGATCGCGATCGAGCGCGACACCTCGATCCGTGTTTACGAGGAAACCGGCGTCATGCTCGATGCCGACTTTTCGGTGGAATTGATGCTGACGATTTTCCACCCGAAAGCGGCGTTGCACGACGGCGGCGTAGTCATGCGCAATGGCCGGGTCGCGGCGGCGGCGTGTATTTTTCCGGTGAGTCAGCGTGAGACGCTCGATCGCAGTCTGGGCCTGCGTCATCGCGCCGGTCTTGGCATCACGGAAGAATCAGATGGCGTCGCAATTGTCGTGAGCGAAGAGACGGGGGCGATTTCGATTTGTCATCGCCGCCGGATCGAGCGCGGATTTACCCCGGAAAAATTCCGGCAGCGCATTTCCGAAATTTTATTGCAACAAGCTTATGAAGAAGAGCCTCCTGCTGAACAATTGGCGGGCGAAGCTGATCTCGGTGCTGCTCGCGACCACTCTTTGGTATCTGATCAAGAAGAACGTCGCGACGACCGGGTCGCCGTCTGAGACAATCGCGCCGCCGCCTGCGAGCGAACATCGTTAGGCCGGTCCGGGCCGGACTGGCATCATGTCGATCTTGTTATTGTCGATCTAGCGCAGAAAGAGCTCGAGGTTCTCTTCTTCCCAACGTCGCGCCCGGCGGTAGCCGTGAAATTCGCGCTCACGCCGATTGAATTCGTCGGTGTGCACACGCCGCCGTCCGCCGCGCACAGGTTCATCGGGCACGACCGAGTGCAGCATCTCGTGATAGAGGATGTAATTCAGAAACCAGCGCGGCACGAATGGTTGATCGAGCTGCGGATTAATGCGGATGACGCGGTCTTCTTCCTGGATGGTGCCGAAGATAAAATATTCTTTCGGGCGCTGTTTGCGGCGCCGGCCCCATTTCACTTCGTACCCGCGCAACCGGTTCCGAAAATAGCGTTCGTTTATCCGATCGAACATCTGCTGAAGGTCGAAATATTTTCCTTCGTGCTGCAAATTGAGATGTCGTTGCATCGGCAGCTTCGGATGCGCCAGCTTGCGTTTGGTTTTCTTCTTTGCTTTAGCCATCCCTTCGAGCCCTTGTGATGTAATACAGTTTACCCCAGTCCAAATATCGCTGACAAGGTGAGCGGCCAATTTATTTCAAAATAGCTGTAAGCCACTGTGTTTCCGGCGGTTCGACGGCCGAAAGTGATTGTCGATCTTACGGAAAATGTCCAAACCTCAGCCGCTTTTTGCGCGCGACCATTCAACGGGTATAATGTCGGCCAGTGACGCCGCTCCTGCGCAAATTCCTTCGGCAAAATTGGCTCCTCCTCATAGTCATGCTCGCGCTCGCCATCTTCGGCGTGATCGCGATCTACAGCGCCACTTACATGCGCGAAGACCCGGTCGCGGCGGATTTCTGGCGCAAACAAGCCGAGTGGATCGCGGTCGGCGCGGGCGCGTTCATCATCGCGAGCCTCATCGATTATCACTGGGTCCGTTGGGGCGCGTTGCCGATGTACGCGGCCGGCATTGTATTTTTAATCCTGACGAAATTGTTCGGGCAAAAAGTTTACGGCGCGCGCAGTTGGCTGCACATCGGTCCGATTAATTTTCAACCGGCGCAGCTCGCGGTCGTCGCCGGCATCATGGTACTCGCGCTTTTCCTCAGCCAATTTCGCAACATGCATCCGATGCTGCGCCTGTTGCTCGTCAGCGCCATCGCTGGCGCGCCGTGCTTGCTCATCCTGATGCAACCCGACCTCGGCGAAGTTATCATCTGGGGACCGGTATTGCTCGCGATGCTGTTCGTCGGCGGATTGCCGCTGCGTTATCTCATCTGCATCATCCTCATCGTCCTCGCGATGATTCCGGTCGTCGCTTTCATGGGACTTAAGCCTTATCAACAGGACCGCCTCACTGCGTTTATCCATCCCGATATCGACAAACAGGGATCGGCTTGGGCGATCAATCAATCGCTCATCGCCATCGGCTCGGGTGGCTGGGCCGGTAAAGGATTCAAAGCACCGAACACGCAGATCGAGCTCGGGTTTTTGCCGGCCACAGCCGTGCACAACGATTACATCTTCTCCGCCATCGGCGAGCAATGGGGATTCGTCGGCGGAATATTTTTATTGGGCGCGTTCGCCTTGCTGTTACTCACGTGTTTATTCGTCGCCTTTTTCGCGGCGGACCAACTCGGGCTGCTGCTCGTGATCGGATTTAGCGCGCTCATTTTCACGCACATTTTTCAAAACGTCGGGATGACCATTTCGATTTTGCCCATCACCGGCGTGCCGTTGCCGCTCGTCAGCTATTCCGGTTCGTTCGCACTCATGATCATGTTCGCGCTCGGCGTCGTGAACAGCGTTTGGATTCACCGCCACGCGGCCGACGTTTAAGCAAGATCGACAATCACTCGTGCGGGTTTAGAATCGCGAACCGCGCGCGACATGGAAACCGATTACAAAGTTCGCCTCGAAATCTTCGAAGGCCCGCTCGATCTGTTGCTCTTTCTCGTGAAGCGCGACGAGATCGACATTCACGAAATCTCGCTCGCGCGCATCACCAAGCAGTACCTCGAATACCTCCAGGCGTTCAAGGAGCTCAACATCGACGTCGCCGGAGAATTCATCGTCATGGCCGCGAACCTCATCTATTGGAAGAGCCGCAGTCTTTTGCCAGTCGATCAACAGCCGCCCGAAGAAGATGTCGATGAAGACGACCCGCGTTGGGAACTCATTCGCCAGCTCATCGAATACAAAAAGTTCAAGGAAGCGGCTGAGCAATTGCACACGCGCGAGCTCGAGCAGGAGAAAATTTTCATGCGCGACGGCGGCGCGACGACGTCATTAGGCCAGGCGCCGCTGCGCCTCGGCGAAGTCGGAATTTTCCAGCTCATCAATGCATTTCAGAATGTGATCAAACGCGTCGATGCGCGCGAAGACTTGCACGAGATGTTCGGCGAACATTTCACTGTTTCGGACAAGATCGACATCATCCTTCGCTGCGTCGCGGACGGCGCGCGGCTGAAGTTTTCGGAATTGTTCGGCGACATCACTTCACGCGTGGAAATTGTCGTCACCTTTCTCGCGCTGCTTGAATTGATTCGCCTCAGACAAGTGCGCGCGATGCAGGCAAATCCGTTCGACGAAATCGAGATCGCGGCCGCGACCGCGTAAGATCGACATGCGCATTCTCATTGCCGGCTGCGGCTATCTCGGGCAGGCGACGGCGGATCTGTTTCATAACGACGGAATGGAAGTCGAAGGTTGGACGAAATCGGCTAACGAACTCAACAAACCGTATCCGGTAATTCCGGTCGACATTTCCGATCGCGCGCAAGTGAACGCGCGCCCGGAAAATTTCGAGGCAGTGATTCATTGCACGAGCACGCGAGGAGGAGATGTCGATCTTTACCGCCGCACTTATCTCGAAGGCGCGCGCAATCTGCTCGATCGCTTCGTTGGATCGACAATTGTATTTGTGAGCAGCACGAGCGTGTATCCGCAACGTGACGGCGAATGGGTCACGGAAGAATCGCGGGCCGATCCGCCGCATGAGCGCGGACAAATCTTGCGCGAAACCGAGAAGCTTGTTTTGGCAAACGGCGGAATCGTCGCGCGTCTCGCCGGAATTTACGGACCGAATCGCTCGGCTTTGCTCAGGAAATTTTTGAAAGCCGAGGCATTCGTCAATGAGGATCGATTCGTTAACCAAGTGCATCGCGACGATGCCGCGTCGGGGCTGCGCTTGTTGTTAGATCGACAATTACCGGCCGATCGCATTTTCAATGTCGCGGACAACGAGCCGATGTTGTTGAGCGATTGCTACGGCTGGCTCGCGACTAAATTGCAGCGCGATTGGTCGCCGGACGCTGGTGCAAGATCGACATCTTCATCTGCACCCAAGCGGGGCAACAGCAACAAACGAGTGAGCAATGCAAACCTGCGCGCGCTCGGATGGCAGCCGCGATTCGCCTCATTCCGCGAGGGCATGGAGCAGAGCGTGCTGGGCGATCGTGCGGCCGCGCGTTAGTCCGATGGTATAAAGGCTGCTTTTTTCGAGCCGTCATGCGACACATCAAATTGTCCGGGCGCGAAGCGTCCATTGTTCGCGCCATCGGATTTACCGAGTCGAGTCTCGGTGCCGACATTCAGGACAGCACGCACATGGAGGCGGACGACGTGACCGACGTGATCAATGGTTTGCTCGCCGCCGGATTCATCGAATCGGTGCCGTATTCGGACGCGGTGCAAATGGCGGAAATGCCGGTGACCGCGTTCGAGGTAAATCCCGCCTACGTGCACGAGTTGCGGCAGGCTCTAGCGCGCCGCTAGTTCGACCGATTCGTTAGGGGGGGCGTTGAGGTTGCGGCGTTCGCCGAACAATTGCCGAATGACATCTTCGACCGGGACTTCCTGGACGTTGATGTCGCTCACGTCGCAGCAGTCGAGTAACTGCCGGGAGATCTCGGTGACTTTCGCGCGCGGCACTTTCAAACGCACTGAGACCGGCGTTAGATCGACAACTTCACCGAATCGGGAGAAGTCGCGCGTCTCGGCGCGCTCGAACGTGAGGGTGATAATTTTGTGACCGGAGAAACGGTCGATGATTTGGTTGAGCGGGCCGTCGAAGAAAATCTTGCCGTGATCGATGACGAGGACGCGATGGCAAAGCTCCTGGATGTCCTGCATGTAATGACTCGTGAGCAGGGTAACGATGTTGTGCTGCTGATTGTAAACGCGAAGAAATTCGCGGACGCGTTTTTGACTGACGACATCGAGACCGATGGTCGGTTCGTCCAGAAACAGAACGCGTGGCTCGTGGATGAGCGCGGAGATGAGCTCCATCTTCATGCGTTCGCCTAACGAGAGTTCGCGCACCATTACGTTCATCTTGTCGGTGACCTCAAGCAGCTCGGCCAGACCGCCGACGACTTTGTCGAAACGTTGTCGATCTATTCCATAAATAGCGCGGTTGAGCTCGAGCGATTCCTGCGCGGGCAAGTCCCACCAGAGGGCATTTTTCTGTCCCATGAGCAGACTGAACTGCCGCTTCAGTTCATTCT
>JBEEGX010000041.1:0-4690 GCA_041167105.1 Verrucomicrobiota bacterium | reverse complement strand
CGCCCGCCGTTTGTCGCGTCATCTCCGCGGTGAACCGTCCGTGTTCGTAAATTACGCTGATGATCGGCGACGCGAGCATGGCGAGGCCGATGGCGGATGGAATCGTTAGGGCAAACGCCAGTCGCATTCCGCTGGCGAGAATCGCGCGGAACTCTCCGATGTTGCCGACAGCAGCGCTTTTCGAAACGAGTGGCAGTGTCACCGTGCCGATGGCGACGCCGAAAATGCCTAACGGAAGCTGCATCAAACGAAATGCGATGTTGAGCCAGCTCACCGGCCCGTTGCCGAGACTCGCGGCGAATCCGCTGTTGATCAGAACGTTCACCTGCACCGCGCTGGCCGCGATGACGGCCGGTCCCATCAACGTCAGCACGGCGCGCACGCCGGGATCGCGCCAGCTAAGATCGACATGGTACTTGTAACCGACGCGGCGCAACGACGGAAATTGCGCGAGCAATTGCCACAAGCCGCCGACAAGTGTGCCGATGGCGAGACCGATCAACGATCGCGCCCCGAAATGCGGATCGAGCCAGTAGCCTAACGACACGCCGCCGATGATTGAGCCGAGATTGAAATAGCTCGACGCCATCGCGGGCGCGCCGAATACGTGCTTCGCGTTCAACATTCCCATGACCAGCGCCGCGAGCGAGACGAGCAGCATGAACGGCCACATGATGCGCGTGAGCGAAATGGTGAGCGCGGTTTTGTCCGCCGGCCATTGGCCCCAGGTGAGAAGATCGACAAGTTGCGGCGCGAAGATGATGCCTAACAACGTCACCGCGCTCATGAAAATGGCGGTGAGCGTCGCCACTTTGTTCGCGAGTCGCCAGGCCGATTCGTCGCCTTCGGTCGCGATCTTGCCCGAAAACGTGGTGATGAATGCGGTCGAGAGAGCGCCTTCCGCAAAAAGATCGCGCAATAAATTCGGCAAACGAAATGCCATCAAAAACGCGTCGAGATTTCTTCCGGCGCCGAAAAGCCCGGCGAAGATTTGCTCACGAATCAACCCGAGAACGCGCGAACACAAGACGGCGATGCCGACGGTGCCGGTCGCGCGCGCGCTGATGCGTGATTGTCGATCTTGCGCGCTCGGCATTTACATCTGCTCGATCTTGTAACCGCGCTGGCGCAAAAGCGCGAGCACCCCTTCCGGCCCGCCGAAATGCGCCGCACCCGCCACGACGAAATACGTTTGTCCGCTGCGGATGTAACCTTCGATTTTCGGAATCCAATTGTGATTGCGCGCGGTGAGGATGCGATTGCCTAACGACGGATAATCACGAAATCCGTCCAGGACCATGCGCGTGGCCGTTTCAGGATCGCCGCGACGCCACGCCTTCATCAGGTCGACATGCGAGGACGTGTTGCCCTCGACCGGAATGAACATGAGCAGCAACATCGCTTCGCTTTGACGGTCCGTTAGGCCGGCGAACACATCCATGTGTTCGCGCATGGTCTCGAGCCCGACGGCCGGCTTGCGGGTGGTCTGCGCGCGGCGCATGAGGAATTCTTCCACGCCCAGATCGGAGGAGAGGCCGTGGAGCGCCGGCGCCTGGAGCATAAGTGCGAGATACCACGGCCGATAACGCGTGAATTTGTCTTCCGACACGTTCACCAGCGTGAAAAGTTTTTTCAAATAAGCGTAGGTGCGAGGATCGACATGATTTTTCAAACTGTCGCCGCGCGGATACTCACCGGCTTTGTCGATCCCGCGACTGGCTTGGGTCAACGCTTTGTGATCGACCTCGAACGCGAGCCGGTTCGACGCATCGAAGGCGCGATTGTACGCGGCAGGCAGCGGGTAATCGCCGCGGCTGAGGGCATGGACCGAACCGCCGAGATAGAGCACGCCGCCGTTAGGCGCAGTGACTTTCCAGACGCAAGCGGCGGCGTCGACCCGATGTGCGCAACATCCAAACGCGAGCGCAAAAACGAACACAATGCGGCTCCGCAAGATCGACATGTTCCCGCTCTACCAGTGTTCGAATAGCTGCGCAACTTCACCGGCACGCCGGTTGGTTGTCGCGGCCGTTTTGCTTTTGGCGCTCGTTAGGATGATCGATGCGGCCGAGGAGCCGGCGATCGATCGGTTGCTCAACAAGCTTCCGCCGCCGGAAAAACTCGTGCGGCCACGCGACCAAGCGGGCGCTGATCCGTTAGTGAAAAAAGCTCTCGATGCGATGCGCGCGAATAATTTTAGCAAGGCGCTCGATTATTCGAGAAAATTGACGCGGGCGCATCCGGCCAGCGCGGACGCTCATGGCTTGCACGGTTGGATCGCGTTTAATCTGCGGCAAGTCAGCGAAGCATCGACGGAATTTCGGAACGCGGTCAAAGCGCAGCGCGATTATAGCTTCGGCTATTTCGGTCTCGGATTATGCGAAGCAACGCAAACGCACTACGCCAACGCGCTGCAGAATTTTCAACAGCTCGCCCGCTTGGAGCCGAAAGCTGAAGTCGCATGGATCGCTTCCAGCGGCTGCGCCGAGCATTTAGGCCGGCGGCGCGAAAGTCTCGATTACGCCAAGCGCGCGACGGCAATCGCACCGCGTTCGGCGGTCGCCTGGGTGCAGCTCGCACGCGCCGAAGACATCAATGGCCATAAAGCCGCGGCACAACGCGCGTTCAGTCGCGCGCGCGAGCTCGGCGCGCAAAGATCGACAACGGCGAAGCCGCGGCGTCGTTAGGCCGGACGCGAAGCGCTGTTGGTTTGACGCCGCACCCGGCCACTTCATATTCTCCGGTCGCCAATCCGGCTCGGACTTTTTTGGTGAGGTGGCTGAGTGGTCGAAAGCAGCGCTTTGCTAAAGCGCCGTACCTGTCAAAGGGTACCGAGGGTTCGAATCCCTCCCTCACCGAGGCTTTGCGAGGTGAGGAAATTTACGAAAGAGCCAACATTCTCGGATGGCGCGGGAGCGCAATCCCTCCCTCCTGAGGGTTAATTGTCGATCTTGTGCGATCCGTTACGCGAACAACTGCTTCACGCAGGTGATCAATCCCTCGACCGGAAACGGTTTCACCAAATACTTCACGTTATTCGCGGTCAGAAACGGCGCGATTTTCGGATCGGCCGCGAAACCGGTGATGAAGATGAAACGGTCGGCCAGGTCCGGACGGACCCCTTTCGCTTTGAGATAAAATTCGTCACCGCGCAACCGCGGCATCATCAAATCGCAAATCACGGCGTCGTATTCGTGCGCCTTGACCTTGAGCAACGCTTCTTCGCCATCGTAAGCCACGTCGACCAGGAAATTCTCGTCGGCCAGAATCCATTGCAGCGCGGAGGCGAGCTGCTTGTCGTCATCGACGAGCAGAATGGCGCGGAGTTCCACGGTACTGAAAATCGGGTCGGAGGAATGCATCACCGAGACTGCTTAGCAAAACGCGCGCCCGCCCTGCACGCTGAGCCCGATTTAGTAAAAGCGAAGGTTCGGATTGCCGTCGCGGGTGAGGACATCGTGCTGCGCGTTCCACAGATTGCGCTGCGCTTCATCCACTTCGGCGGTTTGCTGTTGTTCCTGTTCGGCGGCGGCGATGCGTTTGGCTTCCTGATTGCCCGCCGGCCGGTGATGACTCGCCAGATCGGTGCTTTCGCAACTGACGAGCAACGGCCCGCAGCACATGACGAGCGCTAACAATTGAAGGCGGTTCATAATCAGCGATATAGTCGGACAAAGGTGTGCCGGTGACAACCCACATTCCAAATTTCATTAATGGCGAGTTCGTCGAGCCGATCGGCGGGCGTTACATGGACAACATCGAGCCCGCGACGGGCAAGCCGTATTCGTTAGTCGCAGACAGCGCAAAGGAAGATGTCGATCTTGCGGTGAGCGCGGCGGAAGCGGCGTTCGCGAGTTGGTCGCGAACGACGGCGGAGGAACGATCGAAAATTCTTTTGCGCATTGCCGATTTGATCGAGCGGGATTTGGAGAAACTTGCGCGCGCGGAATCGATCGACACCGGCAAACCGCTCACGCTCGCGCGCGCCTTGGACATTCCGCGCGCGGCCAGCAATTTTCGATTTTTCGCCACGGCAATCCTGCATACCGAAACCGAAGCGCACATCACCGACGGCGCCGCGTTCAATTACACATTGCGTCAGCCGCGCGGCATCGCGGGATTAATTTCGCCGTGGAATTTACCGCTCTATTTGTTGAGCTGGAAAATCGCGCCGGCGCTCTCGGTCGGGAATACCGCGATTGCGAAACCGAGCGAGCTCACGCCGATGACGGCGTATTTGTTAGGCGAAATTTGCCGCGAAGCTGGCTTGCCCAGCGGCGTGCTGAACATTGTGCAAGGCACCGGCCCGAATGTCGGCGCCGCGATTACTGCTCACCCTAAGATCGACACTATCTCTTTCACTGGGGGCACGGTGACCGGCCGCAAAGTTGCGGAAGCCGCCGCGCCGATGTTCAAGAAAGTTTCGCTCGAGCTCGGCGGTAAAAATCCCAACATCATTTTCGCTGATGCCGATCTGAATGCCGCCATGGCCGGCAGCCTGCGCGCGTCGTTTACAAACCAGGGACAAGTGTGCCTGTGCGGTTCGCGTATTTTTGTCGAGCAGGCGATCTACAAAGAATTTGTCGATCGATTCATTCGCATCGCGTCGAAATTGAAAGTGGGCGACCCGCTGGAGGAAGGCACCGACCAGGGCGCGATCGTGAACAAGTCGCAGCTCGAAAAAATAAAG
>JBEEGX010000040.1:0-9174 GCA_041167105.1 Verrucomicrobiota bacterium | reverse complement strand
CGCCGTCTCCTGTCGCACCAACCGCGAAGAAATTTTCGGCCCGGTCGTTTCGATCATGCCGTTCGAAAGCGAAGACGACGTCGTTCACTACGCGAACGATTGCGATTACGGCCTGGCTTCGTCGGTGTGGACGCAAAATCTATCGCGCGCCCATCGCGTCGCCGAAAAAATCCACACAGGGACCGTTTGGGTAAATTGCTGGCTCCTGCGCGACCTGCGCGTCCCATTCGGCGGCATGAAACAAAGCGGCGTCGGCCGCGAAGGTGGTGAAGAAGCGCTGCGCTTTTTCACCGAGCCGAAGAACGTTTGCATTGCGAAGTAGATTTCCTTCCACGCCATTTGAATGAACACGCTGCGCGTCGCTAAACATTTTCTCGGCGGTCTGGCGATTCTACTTGTTCTGCACACCACCGCTACGCCGTCGGAGATAACTTTCGATTTCGCGCAGGGCGATTTCGGATGGACGGCGGGTTTTGCGGATTATCCGGCCGATGCCGATCCTGCTTTTTACGAATTGCAAACCGATTACAGAGATCGCCCCGCCAATCTCGGCGGCGCGGGATCAATCTTCATTTCCGGCGCCAATCACAGTGACGACCTCTTCATGTTCATCAAGAAATCGATCGCCGGGTTGCAGCCGAATTCTCTCTACCGGCTCACGTTTACGGTCGAATTAGCCTCGCAATACGCGCACGGCCTCGGCGGAATCGGAGGCTCGCCGGGTGACAGTGTTTTTCTGAAAGCCGGCGCCTCCCGCATCGAGCCGGCCCCAATTGTCGATCAGTCGAATTATTTTCGAATGAACATCGATAAGGGCAATCAGGCTCAGGGAGGGAGAAGCGCGTTCGTCCTGGGCACGATCGCGAAACCGAGGACGGCTCCTCCGATTACGTGCTCATTCAACGCGATAACTCAGCCAGCCCGTTCTATGCGTGGACGAATGCTGCTGGTCAGCTGTGGCTGATTGTCGGGACCGATTCCGGCTTCGAAGGAACAACCAGCCTTTACTACACGAAGGTGATTGTCGATCTTGCGCCCGTCTTCAATCCACTGCGGCTCACACGCCAAAACAACACGATCATGCTGGAATGGGACGCCGGGATTCTGCAAAACGCGGCAACGGTTTTAGATAATTGGACGGACGTCCCCAGCGCGAGCAGTCCTCGACAAGAAAGTGTCTCCGGCGTCACGCAAAAATTTTGGCGGCTTCGCGCGCCCGACCCATGACAAGGCAGTTGATCGTTGATCGAGAATTGTTGATGGTCGGGTATGTGCCGAGCCATTAAAACACTTCATAACTTCAGTCCGCCCGCGACAAATGATGAGATTCGCGCATCGTCGCTGCAATTCGTTCGCAAGTTGAGCGGCTTCACCACACCTTCGAAGGCGAACGAAGACGCATTCAATCGAGCGGTGGATGAAATTGCACACGTCGCGCATCATTTGCTTGATTCGTTAGTCTCGAATGCGCGGCCGCGTAATCGCGAGATTGAAGCGGTGAAAGCGCGAGAACGTTCGGCAAAACGTTTCGCAACGACGATGTCGATCTAACTTTATGAGCGGAGTAAGAGTTCTGGTCGGCACGCGCAAAGGCGCATTCATCCTCACCTCGGACGCGAAACGCAAAGATTGGAAAGTGGACGGGCCGCTGTTCGCCGGATGGGAAATTTATCATGCGAAAGGATCGCCGGTTGATCCGAACCGGATTTACGTTTCGCAAACGAGCAGTTGGTTCGGGCAAATCATTCAACGTTCGGATGACGGCGGCAAGACCTGGGAGACGCCGGGCAGCAGTCCCGAGGATCTCAAAGGTCCCGACGGCATGCCGAAAGGCGAGAGTAACATGTTCGTTTACGACGGCGTGCCCGGCACACACATGTGGTACGACGGCACGCAACATCCGTGGGAATTCAAACGCGTCTGGCATCTCGAGCCGTCGTTAGGCGATGTCGATCATGTTTACGCCGGCGTAGAAGACGCGGCGTTGTTCGAATCGAAAGACGGCGGTAAATCGTGGAAGGAATTGTCCGGCCTGCGCACGCACAATAGCGGACCGAAATGGCAACCCGGCGCGGGCGGCATGTGTCTCCACACCATTTTGCTCGACCCGCAAGATCGACAACGAATCTTCGTCGCCATCTCGGCCGCGGGCGCATTCCGCAGCGATGACGGCGGCAAAACATGGAAGCCGATCAATCGCGGTCTGCATTCCGAATTCATTCCCGATCCCAATGCCGAAGTCGGCCACTGCGTTCATCGCATCGCTATGCATCCGTCGCGGCCGAACACATTGTTCATGCAAAAACATTGGGACATCATGCGGAGCGACGACGCCGGCGATAATTGGCGGGAAGTCAGCGGAAATCTCCCGACCGATTTCGGTTTCCCGATCGACGTGCACGCGCACGAACCGGAAACGATTTACGTCGTGCCGATCAAGAGCGACTCGCTGCATTATCCGCCCGACGGCAAGTTGCGCGTCTATCGCAGCCGCAGCGGCGGCAACGAATGGCAGGAGCTAACGAACGGGCTGCCGCAGAAGGATTGCTACGTCAACGTCCTGCGCGACGCGATGTCGGTCGATTCGTTAGACGAATGCGGCATTTATTTTGGAACCACTGGCGGACAAGTTTACGCGTCGGCCGACGCCGGTGATTCATGGAACGCGATCGTGCGCGATCTTCCGGCGGTACTATCAGTCGAAGTGCAAACGTTAAAATGATTCGCGTCGTCTTGCCGCATCATCTCCGGACGCTGGCAAAAGTCGGCGATGAAGTACATGTCGATCTTAACGGATCAGCCACGGTTGCTGGTTTGCTCGATGCGCTGGAAACGAAATATCCAATGTTACGCGGCACGATGCGCGATCATGCAACAAAGCAGCGCCGCTCGCTCGTTAGGTTTTTCGCCTGCGGCGAAGACATCTCGCACGAATCACCGGAGAAGCCCCTCCCCGACCAAATCGCAAACGGCGCCGAGCCATTCTTCATCATCGGCGCCATCGCCGGCGGCTAACTCAATGGCCGAGTTTTTTTCGCACCGTCCGGCGGGCATGTCTGTTCGAACGGTGACGATAATGTTGATTGTCGATCTTTGCGGTGGAGTGAGCGCGCAAACGCCGACTGCGTCACCGATTACAATAGACCGACAGCAGACACATATTTTGGAGCGCGACGTCCCGCACAAAGTGCGAATGCAGTACCTCTTGTTCCTGCCGCGCGGTTACGAAAGTTCCACTGAGCGATGGCCACTTATCCTTTATCTTCACGGCGGTTCGCTGCGAGGCGACGACATCAGCCAGATGAAACGCTGGGGCTTGACCGAGAAAGTCGAACGCGATCCAAATTTTCCATTTATTGTCGTATCGCCGCAGTGCCACAAAGGAGAAATCTGGACTGATGTCGAAGCGCTCGGCGGTATTCTAGATGAGGTCGCGCGCACGCATCGCGTCGACCCGGACCGCGTTTACATCAGCGGCCACAGCATGGGCGGACGCGGTGCGCTCTATACGGCGTTCAAAATGCCGGAACGTTTCGCAGCGGTTTTGTCACTGGCACCGGTCGGACCAATTACCGCCTGGGCCGACAAGCTGGCGCCGCTGCCGCTGTGGCTATTTCACGCGCCGAACGATCAGTTCACGCCGCTCAAGGAAGTGAAAGAACTAGTCCGCGCGATCGAAGCCGGCGGCGGCCATCCGAAGTTCACCGTCCTGCCGGGCCGCGACCATTACATTCTCGATACCTATGATCGACCCGAACTTTTCGAGTGGCTGGCGGCGCAAAAGAGGAATCACGTCGCGACTACGCGCTGAAAAGATGAGCACGTCCTTCGAAAGCAAACGCGCGCCGGAACCGGTCGGCGCATTTCCGCACGCGAAACGCGTCGGCAATTTTCTCTTCCTTTCCGGCATCGGCCCGCGCAAACGCGACAGCAAAGAAATTCCGGGCGTCACGCTGGACGAAAATCGCAACATCACGAGTTACGACATCGAAACGCAATGCCGCTCGGTTTTCGAAAATGTTCGTCTCGTGCTCGAAGATTCCGGCGCGCGTTGGATCGACATCGTCGATGTCATCGTCTTCCTCACGAACATGAAAAACGATTTCCCGATCTACAACAAACTCTACGCCGAATATTTCGCGGGTGACGGCAAACCAAATCCAACGCGCACCACCATCGAAGTCACCGCGTTGCCGACGCCAATCGCCATCGAACTCAAGGTCATCGCGGCCCTCGAGCGATAATCGTTAGGCGTTGGCCGCCTGCCACGCCGCGCGTCCCGCTTCGGTCGGATCGCCGTTCTTATGGACGCGCACGAAATCTCCGCGCACCGCCTTGAGCGCGTACTTCTCGGCGTCGATCTCCCGCCGCGTGCGTACCCCGCGCCGGCGCAAAATCGGAATCGGCGGACACCAACCCTGCACCGAGTGCTGAAAAAGAAATGGCAGCACAATCGCCGGGATGGCGAAGAATTTCTTGTTCACGAGTAAACCGAGCACCATGCCGGTAAACGCGAGCGCGGACGCATTCATCTCGAGCCAACGTTCCATGTCCCATTCATCATCCAGCTCGTTGATGCGTCGCGTGATCGCGGCGTCGGCCTGGCCCGCCGCTTGGACGACGTGACGCGCGGCGCGCCGTTCGATTTCACGGTTAATATGGGCAGCGGTGTTCGCCCGTACTCGATCTTTGCTCTTCATACCCTATGTTCGCACGAAACACCGCCATCGCGCGCACAAGATCGACATGCAAGCGTCCAATATTATCGCGGTTGATCACACCGGCATCACCGTTCGCAATCTCGAGCGTTCGTTAGGCTTTTGGCGCGACGTCCTGGGTTTCGAGCTTTCACATACGCCGCATCATACCGGAAAGCTCGCGAGTGAAGTTACCGGCGTTCCCGGCGCGGAGATCAAAATCGCCGTTTTGAAAGGCTACGGCCACAAAATCGAATTGCTCGAATACGTCGCGCCGCCTGACCGAAAGGAACATGTCGATCTTCGCACGTGTGATGTCGGTCACGCTCACGTCGCGTTCACGGTCGACGATCTCGACGCGATGCTCGACAAGATCGCAGCGTTCGATTGGAAAGCAGCGGGCAAACCGCAAACGCTCACGGCCGGCCCGAACGCCGGCAAACGCGTCGTTTACGTCCGCGATCCCGACGGCACGACTATCGAATTGATGCAGCCGCCGAATCGTTGAACGTTAGCCGATGCAGTTCTCGGCTGACGAACAATTCGCGCTCCAGCTCGATCGCGACGATCTCGGTTTTCGCGATCGTTTTCACATCCCGTTAGGCACATACGGCCGGCCAGTAATTTATTTCGCGGGCAATTCGCTCGGCCTCATGCCGAAGGCCGCGCGTGAGATTGTCGATCTTGAGTTGGACAACTGGGCGCGCTTCGGCGTCGACGCGCATCACGCCCCCGGCACGCCGTGGTACACCTATCACGAACAATTTCGCGAACCGCTCGCACGACTGGTCGGCGCGCGGCCTAACGAGGTCATCGCGATGAACAGCCTCACCATCAATCTGCATTTGATGCTGGCGACGTTTTATCGGCCGACGAAATCGCGTTTCAAAATCCTGATGGAAGATCCGGCGTTTCCTTCCGACACCTACGCGATCAAAGCGCAGATCGTTCAGCGCGGGCTCGAACCGAAGAACGCTCTCGTGTTGGCGCGTCCGCGCGAAAGCGAGTTCACCGTGCGCACAGAAGAGATTGTCGATCTTATCGAGAAGCACGCGGACGAACTCGCGGTCGTCGTCATCGGCGCGATGAACTTTTTTACCGGCCAATTTTACGATATCGCGACGATCACGGCCGCAGCGCACAAACGCGGAATCATTGTCGGCATCGATCTCGCACACGCGATCGGCAATGTTCCGCTGTCGATGCACGATTGGGACGTCGATTTCGCCGTTTGGTGTTCCTACAAATATCTCAACGCTGGTCCGGGCGCGGTCGCGGGCGCATTCGTGCACGAGCGTCACGCGACGAACACAAAACTGCCGCGCCTCGCCGGTTGGTTTGGCAACGACCCAAACACGCGCTTCCGCATGCACCTCGAACCGGAATTTGTTCCAGTGCCGTCAGCCGACGCGTGGCAGGTGAGCAATCCGCCAATTTTTTCGATGGCGCCATTGCGAGCATCGTTGTCGATCTTCGACGAGGCCGGCGGAATGAAACCGCTGCGCGCGAAATCGCAAAAGCTGACCGGTTATCTCGAATTTCTCCTGGACGATATCGGCTCTGGCAAATTCGGAATCATCACGCCGCGCGATCCGAATGCGCGCGGTGCGCAGTTGTCGATCTTAGCGCACGATCATCCGAAGGAATTGCACGACAAACTCATTACTGCGGGCGTGAAATGCGACTTTCGCGAGCCAAACGTCATTCGCGTCGCGCCCACGCCGCTCTACAACACCTTCCACGAAGTCTGGCGCTTTGCCGAAATTCTGCGTCGCGCCTAACGAACCTGTTCCGAAACCTGCGTGAGCAGAGTCTCGATGTCGCTCTTGCTGTAGAAGTCCCAGATGACGCCGTCGCGTTTTAACAAACGCGCGCCGAGGTCGAGCATAAGCGCGCGATCGTAGAATTTGCTCACGTTTTTCGACGCGAGATTTTCCTGGAGATCGGCCGCGGCGGGAAAGAAGCGCGCGAGCTCGTGCCCGTGCGACGCGACGAGGTCTTCGTATTTAATCAGGGCGCGCTCCGGCAAAAACTTGCGGAAACGATTGTAGAACCATTCGAGGATTTTGATTTGGCGCTCGATCACATCGGGCTCGTTCGCCAGCTCGCGTGCAAGATCGACATCTAGCTTTTCGCCGATCGGCGCATGACCTTTGCCGACATTCAGCCAGGCGAGACTGTTCCAGGACGCCAGCGTGGAGAGCGGATTGCGAATGATGGCGAAGCAATCGAAGCGATCCCTGAGCGTCTCGAGCAGCGCCGAAAACGCGACCGGATGTTTGATCGCGAGCGTGAAATTCTCCGTGAGCGATTTGTCGATGAACACTGGACCGTGCTCGGTGTGACGCAATCGCGTCCCGGCGCTGTTCACCTGATCGGCCGCGACGTTGTCAGGAATCTCCCCGCCCACATGCTTCGACATCGCAAAACCTTTTTCGCGCAACGATGTCCGCGTCTCGCCGCAGAACATATCGATCTTATCGGCAATGGCAGCAGCGTCGCGCGCTTCGGGAAATTCCCACACGTTCATCGGCTCATGCAGAGCGACCGTGTCCGGCAATTTGTTGAGCAACGCGCACAATAAAGTCGTGCCCGAGCGCGGCGTTCCGGTGATAAGCACGTTGCGCATGGTCATAACAACGTGTCGATCTTCGACAAGATCGACAAAAACTTTTCCCGCTCGTTTTCGAGCGAATGTTCTCGCGCCGTTTCGTGGGCGCACTCGAGCATTTGTGCGCGATCGATTTTTGTTGCGGCATTCACGGCCGAAACGATCGCGTCCAAATCGTACGCCGGTCGAAAGCAATTCACGCCGTCGAGGCAGAAGCTGCGATTCCCGAAACAATCGGGACAAATCACGAGCGTGCCCGCGGCCATCCCTTCCAAAGCCGGCAAATAAAATCCTTCGTTTTCGCGCGGAACGAACAACGTCGTCTTCGCGTTTCGCAAAAGATCGACATATTCATTTCGCGGCAGCGCGTCGACGACGAGTTTCGCGTTGGGAAAATGTTTGGCGACTTCGCGCGCGAAATCCGGCGCTTTGAATCCCGAGATCAAGATGTCGATCTTGCGCTCGTTAGGGCGAACATCCGGGAGATCGACTCCGTTCGGAATGACGAAGATCGGCCCGTTCGCTTCGCCGGTGGCGTTGACCGCATCGGCAACTTCCTGGCTGACGCAGATTCGGACGGCGCGATGGCGCAAATATTTTCGGGTTTCGTTTTTCGGATCGGCGTGACGCGGATGTTGAATCAAGTTGATGATCGGCTTGTTAGGCGATTGTCGATCTTGCAAGGCGCGCCAGTCCGTTCCGCCAAGGAAAAGCAAATCCGCGGTTTCCGGTTTCCACTCGACGACGAATTCACGCGCATTTCGCCACGGATTTGTCTGGTCCCATTTCGATTCGCGCGTGAACGCAATTCGCGGCTCGTATTCATCCGAGGCGCGAACGTGATTGAAATAATTCCAAACTTTGAGATGGCCGCCGGTGAAGCGTTGAAGGTCGCGATGAAAAAGGACCAGCTTCTTTTTCAGATCGCGCGGCGCCGGATTCATTCGTTAAGCGTTCAAGTGCACCGTATAGGACTTGAACCTATAACAAGCTGATTAAGAGTCAGCTGCTCTACCAATTGAGCTAACGGTGCGAAATCGCGTTTTACCGGGGTAAAATGGCTTGCGCCTTCAGTTCCGCCACCTGTTTTTCCAGTTCGCGCACACGACGGATTAGCTCGGGCAACTGTTGCACCGCAATCATCTGGCGCTTGGCTTGCTTATCCGGAGCGGCTGGGATGCCGAGCACCGTTCCCTTGTCGGGTATGTCGCGCATGACGCCGGATTTTGCGCCAACCGTCGCTTGATTGCCAAGTTTCAAGTGTCCGGCAATTCCTGATTGGGATGCGATTACACAATAATCTCCCAGTTGCGTGCTGCCGGCAAAACCAACCTGACCCATAACCAGGCAATGCGCGCCGATGATTACGTTATGCGCGATGTGCACGAGGTTATCAATTTTAGGGCCCGGCCCGATCACCGTCGCGCCAAGAGCGCCGCGATCGATTGCTGTGTTGGCCCCGATCTCGACATCATCGGAAATGATTACGTTACCCACTTGCAGAATTTTGCGATGACGGCCTTCGTCGAATACGTAGCCATATCCATCTGAGCCGATAACCGTGCCGGCATGGATGGTGACGCGATGGCCAATCTGGGACTGCGCGTAGAGAACGACGTTGGGAAACAAACAGACGTCGTCGCCGATCTGACAATCGGGCCCAATGTGGTTGCCGCCCATCAGAACAGAACGCGCGCCTAACCGCGCGCGCGAGCCAACGATACAATTTGGGCCGATGTGGACTGTCGGATCGATTTGGGCCGAGTCGGCGATAATCCCGCTCGCGTGAATGCCTGGCGAATGTTGAACTGGTGGGAAGAAAAGCGGAAGCACTCGCGCCACCGCCACTCGCGCATTCGCCACGCG
>JBEEGX010000039.1:0-3863 GCA_041167105.1 Verrucomicrobiota bacterium | reverse complement strand
CGCGCTCCGATCGGCATGACCATATCGATCTTGCGCGTAACGCCCACACGAGCGGCGCTCTCGAGTTCAGTCTCGTCATTCCCACTTACAACGAACGCGATAATCTCGGCGTTCTGCTGCAGCGGCTCGATCGTATTCTCGCGAAACAGAAATTCGAAGTCATAATCGTGGACGACGATTCGCCCGATGGGACCTGGGCCGAAGCGCAGGTCTATCAACAGCGTTATTCATGGCTGCGCGTGATTCGCCGGCGCGGCGAACGCGGCTTGAGCACTGCGGTCATCTGCGGATTCCGTCACGCGCGCGGGAAAATTCTCGGCGTGATGGATGCGGACCTGCAACACGACGACACGCGTTTGCCCGAGCTGCTTCACAAAATGCGGCACGCAGATTTCGCGGTGGCAACGCGGCGTGCGGTCGGCGGAAGCGACGGCAAATGGAATTGGATGAGGCGGTTCGTTAGTCACGGCGCGACCTTGCTCGCGAAATTCATCGCCCGCGTGCCCCTGTCGGATCCGATGTCGGGATTTTTCACGATGCGGCGCGAGGTCTTCGCGGCGGTGGACGATTGGGCTTTGAATCCGCGCGGTTACAAACTGCTGGTGTATTTGTATGCGCGCGCGCTCCAGGCGCTCGGGCGCGAGAACGTGCGTTTAAGCGAAGTCGGCTACGAATTCAGCGAGCGCCAACGCGGCGAAAGCAAACTTTCAGCGAAGGTCATCTTCGAATTCGTGTTCATGCTTTTCGATCTGCGCTTGCATCCGCGGCACGATGTCGCGCGGGTCGCATTATTGCCGGTGCGCGGCTAACTCTTTTTCTAGTTCGAGGAACTCGCGCTGCGTCGGCGCGATTTTCAAAGCTTCACTGATGGCGCGTTGCGCCGTTGCGAGATCGCCCTGGGCTGCGGCGGTTTTCGCGAGCAGGAACAGCGTCTTGGCATCATGTCGATCTTGCGCGAGTGCGCTGGTGAAATACAAACGCGCGGCGGGAAGATCGCGCGCTTCGAGCGCGATGACGCCGAGATTGTTCAGCGCGCCTTTGTGGTGCGGATCGAAGTGCAACGTCTCGCGATAGAACGCGCTCGCGGCATCGGGTTGTTTTTGCGCGAGATGCAAATTCCCGAGCGCAAAATTCGTTTCCGCGTTATCTGGCACGTAGGCGTACGCGAGCAGAAGTTTGCGCTCGGCCGCCGCGTAGTTGTTCGATTCGAGCGCCTGCCGACCGGAGTTGTAAGCGTCCAGCGCCCACAACGCGCGGTCGCGTTGCGGCCACGAGACAAATAACGTGGCTGCGAGCAAGAGCGCGAAGTAGGTGAATGCGGTCCGCTTCTTCGGGTGCGTGATTGATTCGTACAAGATCGACAATCCCGTTGCGGCGAAGACGAGTAAACCCGGGACGATAGGCAGCCGGTAACGTTCGGTCACAAACACCGGCAGCAACGCGCAAAGCTGCAGCAAAATCGCGAGCGCAATCCAGCGCGCCGCCGAATTGCGCCACTGCAAAACCATTCCGGGAAAAGCGAGCGCCGCGACCAGGCCGAAGTAAATGCCCGGAAAAATCACGCCCTCGTCATGCAGAACCGTGATGATGCTCAGGTCGTCGTATTGAAACGCGCTCCAGAAGTTGCGGAATTTTCGCGCGAGCAACCGGAGCCAGTCGCTGAAATGTCCGGCGACGTAATCGTTCGCTTTGGCGGACCAGAAACGCGAAACGTCCGCGCGTTTCAAGGGATGCCCGGCCGCAGATTCCGCTGCGCGAATTGAATCTTCCAACATGGCCGCCTGACCGGCGCGCAAACCAGGTGGAAATTTTGGATAGCCGTTCGCGTCGGGATTGTTGCCGATCCACAAGTTGATCCCGCTGTGCGCGGAGAGAAAAACCGGATCGCGCGCGATGAAGTAATTGTGGATCCAACACGGCGAGGTTCCGGCCGAGATGCCTAACAAAAGCGCGAGAATCGCGGCCAGGATACCGCGCTTGCGATTGTCGATCTTGCGTGGCTTTGCAAACACCGCCGCGATGATCAGCGGAATCAAAAACAGAATCGTGGCGACCGCCGTCGCAGTCACGCCGATGAGCAACCCGAGAAGCAGCGACTCGCGCGCGGCCGGTGCCTGTTTCTTTTCAACGACTCGCCAGACGATCAACCAAAAGACGAACACGACCCACGCGGTCGGCATGAGGATGACCGAGTAGGCTTGCGCCGGGACGAAAAACGCCCACGCCAAACCGGCGAGCCAGGCGATAACTTCTCGCGCTTGAGTCGCAGTTGTCGATCTTGCGCGAGTGTCGGCCGCCAGGACAAGCGACGTGAGCCGATAAATTAAGACCGCCGTCCCAGCATCGAGCAGCGCCTGGATTAGCCCCGGAACAAACGGTCCGTAGCCGCAGATTTTGTAGATGAGCGCGAGCAAATACGCGTAACCGGGCAGTCCATAAAATGCGAGATGGGACGCCATTTCGCCGCGCAGAATTCGTTGCGCCCACGAGTCGTAAAAATGCATGTCGCCCGCGGACGGAAGCAGGAAGGGCGAGGCGCTCAGATGCACGAGCGCGATAACCCGCACAAGCACGACAGCGGCGAAAAGGTAATGCGCCGGCCGAAGGTAATAGCGATCGATGAAAGCGCGGATATTCACGAGTTAGCGCAGCCTAACCATCACGGGCCGGGAGTTCTAAAAATCGGAAGTGGTGGCATCAACACTGCTTTATAACCGCCACATCCGCGAGGTAATCGCGGACTGCAATCAAAACGAAACCAAGGAAGCAATAACATGTTAAATAAACTCAATAAACGCCGCGGGGGCTTCACCCTCGTGGAAATCATGATCGTAGTCGCGATCATCGCATTGTTAGCGGCGATTGCCGTCCCCGGATTCCTCCGGGCGCGCAAACGTTCGCAAGCCAGCCGTATTCTGAACGATCTTCGCTTGATCGACGCAGCGGTTGACCAATACGCGATCGAGACGAACAAGGCCAGTGGTGTCACGGTCAACACGACCGACTGGACCAACTACCTGAAGAAAAATTCCGCGCTCTACAACACGGGCGCCGACATCTTCGGTAATGGCTATGGCATCCAGACGGTCGATGCGTTGCCCAAAGCGCCTCTCGGTGCTTGGAACGCGTTGTCCGATGTCGCCGATACCAACTTCTGGTCGCCTTACGGTCACTTCTAAGACCTGACGATTCATACGCCTGTCACTCTCGTCTAACCGGGAGTGGCAGGAAATGAGTCGTGAGATCCCCTAACGGAAATTAAGGCTCAACCCGAAATCATAAAAAAAGGAATCCGCACTTATGCTTAAATCTCTTCGAACCAAACACGCCGGCTTCACGCTGGTCGAAATCATGATCGTCGTGGCAATCATCGCTTTGCTCGCCGCCATCGCCGTCCCCGGCTTTCTGCGCGCCCGCAAACGCTCACAAGCCTCCAAGATTCTCAATGACCTGCGCATGATTGACTCCGCGGTCGATCAATATGCGATCGAGACCGGCAAAACCACCGGCTTCACCGTCCCGGTGCAGGACTGGACCAATTACGTGAAGAAGAACGCGGCGCTCTACAACACCGGCGCCGACCTCTTCGGCAACGATTACGGCGCGCAAACGGTCGATACTTTGCCGAAAGTCCCGCAAGCGACATACGACAGCTTGTCCGACGTCGTCGACACGAATTTCTGGTCGCCTTACGGCCCGTAATCGAAACCGCTCACATGAATCGTGAGCAACTAACTTTCACTTAACCCAGAGCGGAAGAGGTTCGCCTCTTCCGCTCGTTCGCTTTCGCGATCCGCATCCCCACATGAAGATCGACAACGATAAGATCGACAATCACACCGCGACAACATCGCGGTCGATCG
>JBEEGX010000038.1:0-3366 GCA_041167105.1 Verrucomicrobiota bacterium | reverse complement strand
TACGGCGTCACCATTTTTGCGCAGATAACGCTTCTCCACGTGATGGCTGCCGCTATTTTTCAACATCGTTTCCGCCAGGTCCCGGCTAAGCGCGACGTCGCCGGGATATGTCACATCGAGCGGAGTGCGTGTCTGCAATTCCTTCTCCGAATAATCGAGCATCGTGGAAAATGTGCTATTCACCCGGCGGAATTTTTCATCGAGCCCGACGACCGCGATGCCGATAGGCGCTTCCTCAAAGATTTCGCGGAAACTGTATTCGCTTGCTTCGAGCTCGGCCCGGCGCGAAGCGATCGACCGCATCTCGGTGACGCTGCGCAGGCATGAGATGACGAGAAACACATCTTCGAACACCACCCAGGCCGCGTGTTCGAGCGAGCGCCACGGGCTCGCCGTCAACACTCCGTAAACCGAATATGGCCAGTAAATGCCGCGCAAAAAATGATCCGCGGCGACCACGACCGTTGCCGGAATGAGCACGCGCCAGTCGCGGTAAAAAGAAAGAATCACGAGCGAACCGAACACGTGGAAATGCGTTTCGATGCGTCCGCCGCTCAGACTGATCAACAATGCCGACATCAACATTTGCGCGGTGGCGATGACGTATCGCGTGAATGCCGCGCCGGGCCACGCGCGCGTTAACCAAACCGGGAAAATCGTAATGAGGCCGCCGAGAAAGATCGACACCCACACGTGCATGTGAATGGCGCTGGTTTCGCCATTCCATGTCGACGGCGTGATGAGGAACGCCGCCGCAATCCCGACGAGCCATTGCACCACCATCAACTGCGCGAAGAGCCGATCGGTTTCGCAATAAATCTTATGTTGATGCTGGCGGTACAACTCATCCGCGCGATCGGCCGTCGGTGACGCGCCGTTCAATTTGGACATGGCGTGCCCTTCGGTTGCGCGTGCGACCGGAGCGAGCATCCAAATACAGATGTCGATCTTAGCGCGGGCTGGGCGTTGACTAACGAAACGATTGCGCTTTCACCCACGTTATCGCCTTGATGTCCGCGCGATCCGGTAATACCTCCGCTGAAAATGCGTTTGCCATCGCCATCGAACACCAGGGTATGCCCGGATGTTTCCGCGCCGAAGCGATTCGCTTCCTCGCCATCGACATCATTCAAGATGGTGACGTTCGGAATGCGCGACGCGCTGCGACGGAGATCGGTGTCGTCCCAATCGCTCCCGGAATTGCGCGGCTTCAAAAATAAAACATAGGCGCGCACTTTGCCCTGCACGTGGGCCATGATCTGCGCCAGCTCGTTCACGCTCGCGCGGGTGCATGGACAATGCGGATGGGCCAACATCACCAGCGTATAACTGTTGTTTGATCGGGCGATGCGTGACGTGCTCGGCCATGCCGTCGGCGATGCGCCGATGTTGCCCGCACGATTTTCGTAATGCGCAAGCGCGCCGAGGCCGGCGGTCAAAGCCGCGATCCACATGGCTGCGAACGCGGCGGTAAGAACGGTTTTTCGGGTCAGTCTGGGCATGGAACGGGGAGGGGCAAGATCGACATCTTTGAGCAGAAGCCGTTCCGGTATGACGGTTTGAGGCCGAAATTACCATGTCGATCTTGCGGAATTGATTTTTCGCTTTAGCTGGGACACGCTCCTGCCCGAACAAATGCAGCACGTTTCCGCGTTCGCCCGCCCCCAAACCGTCCCCGCCGTTCCGACGACCGTGCCGAAACAGGCGAGTCTCTGGATTCTAAATAGCTGGCGCGATCTTCTCCTTTACGTCGGCACGCCGCTCTTGCTCGTGCCGCTCTTCGCGCTCGCGCAATCGCGTTGGAGCGCGGAAAACATTTACATCTTCGTCTCCGCCTTCGGTGCGCTCGGTCATCATTTCCCGGGAATGATCCGCGCTTACGGCGACCGCGCGTTGTTCGAGCGCTTCAAATCGCGATTCATCATCGCGCCAATCTTTCTGCTCGCGGTTTGCGTCGGCTTTTATTTTTGGGATCTCCAAGCGAACCCGATCATCCTCGTCGTTTTCTTCTGGGGCGTGTGGCACGGCATGATGCAGACCTACGGCTTCTGCCGGATTTACGACGCGAAGACCGGATCGTTCGCGGCCATCACGCGGCGATTGGATCTTGCGACGTGCGCGGTCTGGTTCGCGGCCGGTGTGTTGCTTTCGTCGCAACGCATGACCGATGTGCTGGAATCGTATTATGCGAACGGCGCGCCGCACATTCCGCCCGGAATCATTCGCGGTTTGCAACAAGGCCTAACGATTGCCGCAATCGCAGTGTCGATCTTAACGATCGCGAATTTCATCTGGGGTTGGATGCATGGGAAGCGCTCGAATCCGGTGAAAATGCTGCTCCTCGCGACCAGCATTGCTTTTTGGTGGTACTGCAACAACGGCGTCACGAACATTCTCGCCGGCATCGCGCTCTTCGAAGTTTTCCACGATGTGCAATACCTCTCCATCGTCTGGATCTATAATCGCAACCGGGTGGAGAAAGACAGTTCCATCGGCGGGTTCATGCGCTTTGTCTTTCGCCGCAGCGGATCGCTCATCGGTTTGTATGTCGGGCTCGTATTCGCTTATGGCTCGTTAGGCTATTTCAATGCGCACATCGGCGCCGAAACGATGAAGCGTATTCTCACCGGCGCGGTGGCTGCGTCCGGCCTGCTTCATTTTTATTACGACGGTTTCATCTGGAAGGTTCGCGAAAGATCGACAAGGCAATCGTTAGGCCTCACCGGTGGCGGCGAAGATGTCAGCGCCGGCGGAATTTTGCCCGGTTGGTTTTTGCACGGCGCGAAATGGGCGGTCGCGTTTTGTTTGCCGGTGGCCGCGCTCGCGTTCGGACAGATGCGCGGCGCTGCGCCGGAAGTGCAGCGTTCGGCCTGGGTCGTGGAAGATTTACCAAAGGGCGGACGTCAGCATTACAACTACGGCGCGGCCTTGCAGAAGGCGGGCGATCTTAACCGCGCCGCGAGAGAGTACGAGACGGCGCTGCGTTACCAACCGCATTACACCAAAGCGCACATCAACTACGCGCAGCTCTTGGCCGACACGAATAAGTTCGATGCGGCGGCAGGGCATTATGAAGAAGCGATGCGAAGTGAGCCGCGCAATAGCGATGTGCGCGTAGCGTACGCGCAAACGTTGCAGCGGCTTGGCCGAATGGACGAAGCGATCGCCGAGTACGAACGCGCCCTCGATCTCGACCCGAAGCATGCAGATGCACATGTCGATTTTGCCGCGGTCTCGCTCGCGCGTGGCGAACTCGAAAAAGCGAAGCAGCATTTGCTCGCGGCCGAGCGCCTCCAGCCTAACAACGCCGACATCCACAACCATCTCGGCGGCGTTTATCTCAAGGAAGGCAACCTTTCGCAGGCG
>JBEEGX010000037.1:0-21880 GCA_041167105.1 Verrucomicrobiota bacterium | reverse complement strand
CGAATGAAGTGATCGCGAACCGCGCCGCGCAACTTGCAGGCGAGAAAGTCGGTTCACGCTCGCTCGTTCATCCTAACGACCATGTGAACATGGGCCAGTCGAGCAACGACGTGATTCCGTCCGCCATTCACGTCAGCGCGGCGGAGGAGTTGAAGAATCGTCTCATTCCCAGCCTAACGAAGTTGCACGCTGCGCTGGAGAAGAAGGCGAAGGAATTCTGGGACGTGATCAAGATTGGTCGGACGCATTTGATGGACGCGACACCGGTGCGGCTCGGACAGGAATTTGCCGGCTACGCGCAACAGGTCGCCTACGGAAAAGCGCGCGCGGAAAAGGCGCTCGATGTTTTACGCGAGCTCGCGCTCGGTGGCACCGCCGTCGGCACCGGCTTAAATCGACATGTCGATCTTCCGAAAAAGGCGATGCATCATCTCGAACAACGCACCGGCATTCAATTCTTCGAGGCCAAAAATCATTTCGAAGCACAAGGCGGCAAGGATGCCGTCGTGGAGGCAAGTGGTCAGCTCAAAACGATCGCCACCAGTCTATTCAAGATCGCGAACGACATTCGTTTGTTAGGCAGCGGACCGCGCTGCGGCATCGGCGAGATATTGTTGCCAGCGACGCAACCTGGAAGCTCGATCATGCCCGGCAAAGTGAACCCGGTCATGTGCGAATCGATGATGATGGTCTGCGCCGAAGTTTTCGGTAACGACACTTGCATCACCTGGGCCGGCGCGAACGGCAACCTCGAGCTTAACGTCATGATGCCGGTGATGGCGCACGATCTTCTCGAATCGATCCGGTTGCTCGCGAACGCGTGCGAAATTTTCGCCGACAAATGCGTCGTCGGCATTCAGGCGAACAAGGAACGTTGCGCGGAGTTGATCGAGCTTTCGATGTCGATGGTGACGAGTCTGGCGCCGATTATCGGATACGATCGCGCGGCCGAGATCGCGAAAGAAAGTGTGAAGACCGGCAAAACCGTGCGCGAACTTTGCCGCGAGAAAAATATTTTGCCCGAAGCGGAATTGGCGCGCGCGCTCGATCCGGTCGCGATGACCGAACCCGGTGGCACGGGCAGCGGCGGCGGATAGCACATGTCGATCTTGCGTGTGGCCGGCGCGGTCTTGTTTGTCGTCGCCGCGTATTCGTTAGGCGCGGCCGACGAAAAAATCGACGTCGCCAAGATCATCGATAAGGCCGCGGCCGAAGCGATCCTCGGCAGCGACGTCAAAGATCCGACGCCGATCAATGTCGAGGGCAAAGACGGCTATTACTCGAAGTGTAATTATTACAGCGCGGACGCCGGAAAATTGTTGATCCTGCGCGTGTATCAAGCGGCCGCCGGATACGACGCGAGCAAAGAGCTCGATCACGTCCACGCGACCAGCGGCCTAACGAAAATATTTTCCGGCATCGGCGACAAAGCGGAGATCGCGAGCGGCGCCGGCAGCGGATTGGGCGACAACGTTTCCATGCTTTACGTGGTCAAAGGCACAACGCTGGTCACAGTCGGCCTGCGCGGTTTCGATGAGGATGCGGCGGCGGAAAAAATGAAAACGGTCGCGCAAAAAATTCTTGAGCATCTGTAGCGCTGTCCGCGCGGCTTCGTAAGATCGACATGTATGGTTGCCAAACTTGAAGGCCCGCAATTTTCCGGCGGCGCGAACATCGCGATCAAATGTCCCGCGCATACTTACGAGGCGACGGTCGCGTTCTATCGCGACACCCTCGGGTTGCCGTTGATCGAAGAAGAATCCGACGGCTGCATCTTTCAATTCGGCCCTAACCGATTGTGGCTCGATAAAGTTCCGAACCTGAGCCAGCCCGACATCTGGCTCGAGCTCGAGACGAATGACACCGAAGCGGCGGCGTCGTTTCTAAAAATCAACGGCGTTCCGCGGCGCGATGAAGTCGAGCAATTGCGCGAGGATTTCGACGGCTTTTTCGTTTCCGCGCCGAACGGCGTGCTTCATTTGGTCATCGGGCAGGAAGAAGCGTAGCGCATTCTTCGGCTGGTTCGACATTCGAGCGTGGTGCGAGCGCTTGTTCGCTCGCCGCGAATACCGATGCGATGAGCAAGCACCCCAGCGGCGTCAGTTGCAGTAAAAGCCGTGGCAACGACGCGCGCATGTGCGCGAGGTAATCCGGCCACGCGCTGAACATGTAGATCGACATGTAGAGGATCATCGGCGCGACCAGCGCGAACGCGAACGCACCCACGAAATCGGTGGGGCGGCGGAAGGTTTGCTGAACAAAAGCCGCGAACACCAGAACCCAGAACAAACTCCAATGATCCGGACGGATTAGCTCGAAGACGAACGTCTGCGCGATCGGCCAGATCCAGCCAAGGTGCTGCGCGAACGTGCGCGGTGTCATCGCGACAAAATCATGCGACGGCGCAGCGCCGACCACGCGCAGATACAACGACCAGCCGATCAGCACGAGCAGACCAGGCGCAAACGCGAGCCATGATTTTGGATTCGTTAGGCGCTTCCGCAACAGCAACACGCCAGTGGCGACCGCGATGATCCAGAGGAGCGCGCCTTCGCGTTTCAGCCACGGCAAGAGCGGAAGTGCAGCGAAATAAATTCGCAAGTAAACAGTGTCGGCCTTGCTTCGATGCAGCAACAAACAAGCGATCGCGATCAGGTAAATCACACCGAGCGGAAAATCGGCGTAACCGCTGGTGATGCCGCCGGCGCCGCGCATGAGATACGGCACGAAGAACACAAATATACCGGTAACTAAACCGACGTCGCGTCGGCGCGTCAGGCGCGCCGCATACAAGCTGAGTAAAATAATTCCCGCCACCGCCCACATTGTGAAAATTGTTTTCTCCCAAAACTGATGCGGCGAACCGATCCAGAGATCGATCCATAACTGCGTGAACGGAATGAAAAGCGGATACTCCGGGTGCGTCAGCGCCTGTCCGCTGCTCGTGTAATAGTTGCCCGGCATGGTGCCACCATTGAGAAACGCGAAGCGCGCCTTGATCTCCCAGTTGAACGAACTGTCCCAGCCGAGCGGTTTGCCTAACGAGATTATGACCACCGTTGCCAGCGCGGTGGTCAGGACAGAAAATAACAGCAACTGCCACGGCGAACGTGGCTTTGGAAAGGAAAACCGCACGCGATGCGCGCGTATTGCGCGCCAGCCGAGCGCGCCGATGATCACGCTGCAAATGGCAACCATTCCTTGCAGCAGCGGTCCGGAAACAAAAAAACCGCCAGCCCACAAAACCAGGGAAACCGCAGCCCCACCGAAAAACGCGCCTAACGAAACAAACTCGGCCACGTTGTAGACAGGCCAGCCGCGCATCAGCAACGCGCAGATACCGCATCCGGCCATGAGCAATGTGGCGAAGGCTGCGATTAACCCGAGCGCGATCATTGGTGCGACGACTTTGCCAAGGTGACCGGAACCACCACTTGATTGGCGCCGATATGGACTCCGGCCGGCATGTTCGGAAACGGAGGCGTGTCCCAGAAAATTATTGCCGCGACGTTTGTCGGCGGCATCGCGAAAAGTTCTTGCTGCACGTTCGGTGAATCGGCGCACAACCAGCGAACCTCGCGCGGCCAGCTCAGGTAACTCACGTTCTGATTAATAAACGCGCTGCGCACTCCGTTATCCGGAAGAACAAGAACAACCGTTTTATCGCGCGCGAGCGGAGCGAGGATGTGCAAAATGCGCGCGGAAGCGTGCGGCACGCCCGTTGCCGCCTCGAGATAGCTGTCGGTGGAAACGAAAGCTTCGGCGGGGCGCAAAGTCGGAACACTCAGCGTCGGCCAAATGTTCGCGGCGCCAACTGCGGTATAAGCCGCGAGCGCGACGAACCATCCCGCGCGTGCGATCAAGCGCCAACGCCCGGACGTGGCAGTCTTAAAGGTTGAATACGAATCCATCGCCCCGACCGCCCTGACTTGCGGTTGTCCGCGTGAAAAGCACATCACAGACCGTGCGACGATGTCGATCTTACACGTGACGGCCCATGATCGTGAGATCGGCGTGCAGACCGTCGAGCAGCGCGACATCGGGGAGCAATCCCCATTTTTCGAAGCCGAGCTGCGCGAATAATTTCAAACTCGGCTCGTTGTGCGCGAAGATGAGTCCAACCATCGCGTTAATGCCTAACGAATCCGCGCGCGCGATTATTTCTTCGAGCAACGTGCGCGCGAGACCGCGCCGGCGAAATCTTTGATCGACATACACGCTTAGCTCAACCGTGCCGCTGTAAGCACACCGCGGGATGAACGCCTTCACCGTGAGCCAGGCCGCGACTTCGCCGTCGATCTCCGCCACCCAAAACGGATGTTTGTCCGGCGAATGATCTTTGATCCAATCTTTGCGCTCTTCCACCGTGACTGGGTCGAGCTGCGCGGTGGAGATGCGTGTCGTGACCGCGTCATTGTAAATCCGCACGATGGCGGCAAGATCGACATCTTGCGCGTCGCGGATTTTGATTTGTTCAGCCAGCGCTGCGCTCACGCTGCGAAAAATAAATCGTCGAACGTCGGCTGAAAAGTGCGCGTATGCGTTTCGCTAATGCAGAAACGCGGACTGATTTCGGTTTGCGCCGCGCAGAAAACTTCTATGTCGATCTTGCCGCATTTGTCGAGCAAAGCGCGGATCGCGCCGCAAGCGAGATCGGGCGTGTTGCAATCGCGGCTGAGATGTCCGAGCACGACTCGCTCGACTTTTCCCGGGAGCAATTCCTCGATAACCGTCGCCGCGGCCGCGTTCGAGAGATGACCATGCCGCGACATGATGCGCTGTTTCACCGGCCACGGCCGATGCGTGTCGGCCTGCAAAAGTTTTTCGTCGTGATTGGTCTCGATCACGAGCGTGTGCACTTCCCGCAAACGCTCGATCAGCATCTTGGTCGCGTAACCGAGATCGGTGATGAAGCCTAACGAACGCGCACCCGCGTGAAAAGCGAAGCCGACCGGATCGACCGCGTCGTGCGGCACCGGAAAAGTTTCGACGGTGATGTCGCAAATCTTGAATTCGGCGCCGGTGCGAAAGATGCGCCAATTACGATGTCGATCTAACCCGCCATCGCACTTGATCGCTTCGGTTGTGAGCGCGTTCGCATAAATCGGCACCGCTAATTTCCGGCAAAGCACTTCGAGCCCGCAGACATGATCGCCGTGCTCGTGCGTGAGCAACACGCCATCGAGTTGCTCGGGCGTGACGCCGCATTGCTCCAGCCTAACGACAATCTGCCGCGCGCTCAGTCCGCCATCGATCAGAACTTTGCAGTGATCAGTGGCGAGGAGGGCGGAATTCCCGGCGCTGCCGCTGCCGAGCATGGTGAGACCGAACACGTGTCGTATTTAGCGACCGCACGTTCGATTTCGCAAATGGAATCGCGTTATTCGCGCGAAAAATTTGGCAACGCGAGGATGAGATTTTTCTTGGCCGCGTAATCGAGCGAACGAAAACGACGGATTTCATCGAGACGCCGCACGCCGTTGAGCGAATCCAGAAATTTTGTGTAGTGCGACGCGAGCTCGGTCGTCTCGAGATAACGGCCGCGAATGTTCTTGTCGATGTACGCGCCGGGATTTTTCGACGCGAACAAATGGAATCGCAGCCAACGGCGATCGGTCCGCGAGACGCGCTGCGTTTTTCGAAAGAAGGCGACGAACAACAGCAGCACTAGATAGGTATCGATCTGCGCCTGCAGCTCGAGATTGCGCGCGAAATCTTCCGATGCGATCTCGCGTTGACCGTTTTTAAATTGCAACGCGGCGTGCAGCGCGTGGTTGAGTTCTTCGACGAAGGCGATGAGGGAATGAATGTTTGCGTCGCTTATTCCGGCGCGGGGGTCATGCCGCTCGAGTTGTTCGATGAGCCAGCGCGAATAGTAAATGCCGACGTAAAGACGATCGTCGACCGTGCGCAGAAATGTGCGCGCGAGTTCGCTCAATTCACGCGCGGAATGACCCGCTAAGATCGACAATTGCATGCAGCGGCGATTGTCGATCAAACAATCTTCGAGGTTGATCCCGACCTGCGCGTAGGTGCGCTCGAAGAGTTTTTGGATTTGGCTGAAGAGCGTTTCGTTCACAGCGAGAATGCCGGCCGCATGTCGTCGTCCAGATTGAGCAGACGATCGGAAAGTTCGTTCAAGGCCAGGCGAACGGCGTGAAATTGCTCGGCGAGATTACCGAATACATCATCGAGCTCGCAACGACGCGCGGTTTCGTGTTCGGCGACGAGATGATAATTGGTGCGACCGACTTGCTCGTAAAATTTCAAATCCGGTCCGCCGCGTTCGTGCCGACGTAGCGCGCTTTCGTGAAAGATGCCGGTGAGAAAGAGCGAGTAATTTCCGATGTGGGCGCGGAGCAGGAACGCTTGCTCAGGCGTGACGCGCTGAAGCGCGATGAGCATGTCGCTGATGTATTCGTGGGCACGATTGTCGATGTTTTGCTGGTTCGCGCGCGAGAAGGCTTCGAGCAAGGACGCAACGTAGTCGCATAATTTGCGATCATTAATCGACGCTTGCCGCAGAACGTGACGCGCGAGGACGTAGAAATAAAATTGCGAGGAGATGCGCAGCTGAATGGGATTGGACAAAATTGCCTCGACCAGCCGTGGATTATCCAAGACCGAATCGCGCGTTTCGGCGTCGCTGAGAAGATCGACCAGCGAAACGCGGTCGTTAGGCGAACGGGCGAGCGTGCGAACGATGAAATCGAAGTCCGCCGCAGTGAATCGCTCCCGGCAATTCGCCCTGATCATTCTGGATTCCCCTTATGAGCATTGACGATGCCGGATGCAAGTCTCTTCACTGGCGCGGCAGATTTGCAAAGCCGACCCGGCGTCGCATAATAGTCGCCGCTTCGTCGCATCTCGACATGTCGATCTTGTACATGTCGATCTAAGGAACAGGGAAGGGTGGCTGAGTCCGGTTTAAGGCACTCGACTCGAAATCGAGCGTGGGGTTAAACCCACCGTGGGTTCGAATCCCACCCCTTCCGCCACTCAAATGTGCGCGCCTCGGGGCGGATCGAGCTGGCGGAAAAATGTTACAAATTTTGGCTTGCCACGAGTGTGGTTTGCACCGCATCTTGGGTGTCCGAGGCACGCACCCCCAGTATCTTGTTATTAACGACTGCTGACAGGTTATTGGGTGGCGCTTGGCCTCAAAAACAGGAGTTATTCACAAAAGGAGCCGCCGCCATGATCCAACTGAAGTCCGGAATTTCACCCGCCTCGCTAAAAACCACCGGCAAATCGAGCCATCGCCGCAAAAGATCGACAACGAAATCGAAGCGCGGCGGCTTGCAATTCGAACGCGTGTTTAGCGACGCGAAGGTCGCGCCGTTCGATCAAATCGAGTGGGAGCAGCGCACGGCGGAGATCACGGACGACAGCGGCAAAGTCATCTTCAAGCAGGAAGAAATCGAAGTGCCGAAGAGCTGGACCGCACTGGCGACGAAGATCGCGGTCTCGAAGTATTTTTACGGCGACATCGCGAACGGGACGGATCCGAAAAAAGGCGGGCGCGAGACATCCGTGCGGCAACTAGTCCATCGGGTCACGCGCACGATCACGGATTGGGGAATTGACGATGGGTATTTTGCGGACGCGGAAGCGGCGAAGATTTTTTATGATGAGCTGACCTGGCTCTGCGTGAATCAACACGGCGCGTTCAATTCGCCGGTGTGGTTCAACGTTGGTTTGTATCACGAGTACGGGATCGGGAAGAACGCCGGCGCCGGAAATTATTTTTTCAATCGCGATACCGGAAAGTCGGAGCGCGCGACTTCGCAATACGAATATCCGCAGGGCAGCGCCTGTTTCATTCAATCGGTCGACGACACGATGGAAGACATCATGCGACTGGCGACGAGCGAAGCGATGCTCTTCAAGTACGGCAGCGGGACCGGAAGCGATTTGTCTTCGCTAAGATCGACAAGAGAGAAGCTGAGCGGCGGCGGGAAACCGAGCGGGCCGCTGTCGTTTCTGAAAGTTTACGACCAGGTCGCGAACGTGGTGAAGAGCGGCGGCAAAACGCGGCGCGCGGCCAAGATGAACACGCTGAAAGATTGGCACCCGGACATCGAGGAATTCATCGATGCGAAACAAAAGGAAGAGAAGAAAGCGTGGGCTCTGATCCAGCAGGGTTACGACGGCAGTTACAACGGGGACGCCTACGGCTCGGTCATGTATCAGAACGAAAACCTGAGCGTGCGCGTGAGCGACGAGTTCATGAACGCGGCGCTGGAAGGTCGCGAATGGTGGACGAAGCGGGTGCGCAATGGCGAGCGATGCGAACGCAAAGACGCGCGCACGTTGCTCCGAAAAATCGCCGAAGGCACGCACATCTGCGGCGATCCCGGAATGCAATTCGATACCACGATCCACAAATGGCACACGTGCAAAGGGACCGATCGACAGAACTCCACGAATCCGTGCAGCGAATATCTTTTCCTCGATAACACCGCGTGCAATCTCGCGTCGCTCAACTTGATGAAGTTCAAAAACGAGGACGGCGCGTTCGACGTCGAGCGATTCAAAGCCGCGGTGCGCATCTACATCACCGCGCAGGAAATTCTTGTCGATCATGCGAGTTATCCGACGCCCGAGATCGCCGAGAACTCGCACATCTTCCGCACGCTCGGGCTGGGTTACGCGAATCTTGGCTCGTTAGTCATGAGTTATGGTTACGGCTACGACAGCGTGGAAGGTCGTGCATTGTGTGGCGCGATTACGTCGATCATGACCGGCGAAGCGTACGAACAGAGCGCGGTGATCGCGCGGGACATCGGTCCGTTCGCCGGTTATCGCGATTCGCGCGCGGCCGGAGTTGCTACGCCGAAAGCGAAGGACAATGTCGCCTCGATGCTCGAGGTGATCGAGCTGCATCGCTGCGCGGTGAACGAGATTCCGGACGCAGATGACTTTGTCGATCTTAAGAAGGAAGCGGCGAAGACTTGGGAGTCGGCGGCGCGAATCGGAAAGCGTCATGGCTTCCGCAACGCGCAGGTCACCGTGCTCGCGCCGACGGGGACGATCAGTTTCCTGATGGATTGCGACACGACCGGGATCGAGCCCGACCTCGCGCTGGTGAAATACAAACTGCTCGCCGGCGGCGGCATGTTGAAAATCGTCAACCAAACGGTGAAGCCGGCGCTGGAAAAGCTGGAATACAATTCGGATGAGATCGATCGCATCCTCGCGCACATTGACGCGTTCGACACGATCGAGGACGTGCCCGATGCCGATGGATCGACCATCACTTCGGGGCTGAAGCCGGAGCACTTGTCGATCTTTGATTGCGCGTTTAAACCGGCGCGCGGTACGCGTTCGTTAGGCTACATGGCGCATCTGCGCATGATGGCGGCGGCGCAACCATTCCTCAGCGGCGCGATTTCGAAAACGGTGAACCTGCCGGACTGCGCGACAGTGGAAGACGTCATGAACACGTACGTCGAAGGCTGGCGGCTCGGGCTGAAGTCGATCGCGATTTATCGCGAAGGCTCGAAACGCTCGGCGCCCTTGAACACGCGCAAGACGAAACACATGGGCGGGAATGGAGATGTCGATCTTGCAAGCGACGTCACGGTTGAGCGCGAAGATTATCAGGCGCGCATTTTGGAATTGGAAGCAGAGCTGGATGAATTGCGCGGCAAAGTCGATCAACCAATACGGCATCGCATGCAGGACACGCGGATGTCGTTAACGCACAAGTTCGAGATCGCGGGTCACGAAGGTTACATCACCGTCGGCCTCTACGAGAACGGGCAGCCGGGCGAATTGTTCATTCACATGGCGAAAGAAGGCAGCACCATCGGCGGACTCATGGACACGGTCGGGACGTTGACCTCGGTGGCGTTGCAATACGGCGTGCCGCTGGAGTCGTTAGTCAAAAAATTTGCCTATCAACGCTTCGAGCCGAGCGGATTCACGAAAAATCCCGACGTTCGCAACGCCACCAGCATTACCGATTACGTTTTCCGCTGGCTCGCCTGCCAGTTCATCAAAGGCTACAAGGAAGCGACTTCGCCGAACCGCGGCCAACCGGAGTTGCCGATGAAAGAGATTCCGGAGATCGAGAAGAAATCGATCAATCGGCCGGTGTCGGATTTGTCGCGCACTGGCGAAAAGGAATTGATCGACGTGATCGCGAACCACACGCCTAACGAAGGCGAGCCGTACCTCGCGAGCAACGGCTCGAGCCATGCCGAACGCGTGCAGGAAGCGCTCGGCGACATGTTCATGGACATCATCTGCTCGCATTGTGGCAGCGAAAAAGTCATTCGCGCCGGCGCGTGCGGCGTCTGCACGGAGTGCGGGACGAGTCAGGGATGTAGTTGATCCGCGGGCGAAGTTCGGCCGTTCAGTAGACAGCGGGCGCGGGCTGGCTAGAATGCGTCACCGCCATTTCGGCGGCGCATTTTTTTATGAACGCAGCGGACGAGCAACGACAAAAGGAAATCCAGCAAGCGGAGGAATTGCTCTTCGGTGGACCGGAAGTGCTGGGGTTCGCAAAAGGACTATTTCTTGGGCGCTTCGTTTCCGATTGGGTGATGCCGTATCCGCGGATCCCCGCGGCACAACAAGCGGAGCTCGATCGCGTACTTGTCGATCTTCGCCAGACGCTCGACGCCGAGCTCAACGCGACCGCGGTAGATCGACAAGCAGATATTCCGCGCAAGGTCATCGACGGCCTCGGGCGCGTCGGTGTTCTCGGGATGACGGCGCCGAAGGAATTTGGCGGCCACGGATTTTCGCAAATGGCGAATTGCAAAATCCTCGAGGAAATCGGGAGCCGTTGCGCTTCGACGTCCGTGTTCGTCAATGCGCACCATTCCATCGGCATTCGCGCGTTGTTGTTGTTCGGCACGCGCGAGCAAAACGAAAAGTGGCTGCCGAAACTCGTGACCGGCGAATGGCTTGGCGCGTTCGCCTTGACGGAAGAGAACGCTGGCTCGGACGCGGCCAACGTGCAGATGCGCGCGACGCCGACCGAAGATGGCAGCGCTTACATTTTGAATGGCGAGAAGCGTTACATCACGAACGCGTCCATCGCGCAGGTCCTAACGGTAATGGCGCGCACACCGGTCCCGGGCAAACCGGGCAAAGACGCGATCACAGCATTTCTCGTCACGCCCGACATGCCGGGCTTCACCATGCTCGAGCCGCGCATGGAGAAAATGGGGATCCGCGGAACTGCGACCGGACGCTTCGCCTTGCGCGACGTTCGCGTGCCGAAAGAAAATATCCTCGGTCCGTTAGGCAAAGGTCTGCGCGTCGCGCTGACCGTGCTCGATTTTGGACGGACGACATTCGGCGCGTGTTGCACCGGCTCGGCCAAAACGTGTTTGCAGTTGGCGATCAAGCACGCGAACACGCGCAAACAATTCAACAAAACACTTGGCAGTTTCGATCTCGTGAAAAAGAAAATCGCGAGCATCGCGGCAAACGCCTACGCGATGGAAGCGATGACGACGGTGACGGCGTCGTTCATCGATCGCGGCCTCGAAGATTACATGCTCGAGACGGCGATGCTGAAGGTCTACACAACCGAGCTGCTCTGGGACATCATCTACGAGACGTTCCAAGTGCACGGCGGCGCGGCCTACTTTGTCGATCTTCCACTCGAACGCATGACGCGCGACGCGCGCATCAACCAGATCGGCGAAGGCGCGAACGAAGTGCTGACGTCGTTCATCGCGCTCGTCGGCATGCGCGGGCCGGGAATGGAATTCAAGGAATTGCACGACACGCTTCTCAACCCGTCGCGCGGAATCGGCAAAGCATTCACCGCCGGAATGAATCGGCTCGGTGCGACCGTGCGTGTGCCGGAAATTCCGGTGCAGACGGATTCGTTAGGTAAACCGGCGCGTGAGCTGGCGCGGTTGATTCGCCGATTCAATTTCGCGGTCAATCGCTCGCTCATCCTGTATCGCGAGCCGATCCTCGACATGCAGCTCGTCCAGGAACGAATCGCGAAAGCGGTGATGGATTTGTTCGCGTCCACTTGCGTGCTCAGCCGATTGGATTCGGAGATGCAACGCAACGGCAATGCGGACACCGACATCTCCGCTGGCCAGTTATTTTTGCGGATGTCATTCCGCCGGATCCGCCAAAGTCTCGATGGCCTCACCGACAACGACGACAAGGCGATCCTCGCCACCGCGGACAAACACCTCGGCAAGACCGGCCACGCGGCCGCGACCTCGCCGGTCTCGGGCGGTCCGTTGTAAGATCGACATCTTCATTTAGCGGTTTTCATAGGTAAAAACCGCGGGCTCCGGCACGGAAAATGGTTGAGTAATCGCACGGCTTAGTCCGCTGCGATGGCTTCACCCACACTGACCATTCTCATCCCGTGTCTCAACGAAGAGCTCGGCGTCGCTTCCGTTGTCTGCGAATACGCGACGACGTTTCCGCACGCCGACATTCTCGTAGTCGATAACGGATCGGAGGATCAAACGGCAGCCGCGGCGAAATCTGCCGGCGCCATCGTCATGCACGAAAAGCGCCGCGGTAAAGCGCGCGCGGTCGCGACGGCGTTGTCGCATATCGACACCGATCTCGTCCTGATGGTCGATGGCGATGGCAGTTATCCGGCCGAAGGCGCAAGACTTTTGCTCGAGCAATATCAACGCGAACCGGCGGACATGATCACCGGCATTCGCAGCGCACAGGACGATGTCTTTCGCCCGATGCATCAATGGGGCATGTCGATCTTCGCGTCGGTCCTGAATTTCGTTTTCGGATTCAAACCGCTCGATTTGTTTTCCGGTCTGCGCCTTTTCTCCCGCCGATTTTATCAACACGTGCCTGTGCTCTCGCGCGGATTCGAATTGGAGATCGAGCTCACCATTCAAGCGATCGACAAAAACTTTTCGCAAATCGAAATCCCGGTCCCGTTCCGCAGCCGCGCGCATGGCTCGGCCTCGAAATTGAAAACCGTCCGCGACGGCTTGCGCATTCTGCGATTGCTCGTGGTGCTCTTTCGCGACTATCGCCCGTTCGCGTTTTTCGGAACGCTCAGCGCGTTCATGGCGTTGTTAGGTATGCTCGCCGGCTCCGCGCCGATCATGGAATACTTTCACACCGGACTTGTCGGCCGTTTGCCGCTGGCCGTGCTGGCGGCGTCGCTCATGACGTTGTCGATCTTAGTTGGATTAGTCGGTCTCGTGTTGGAGGCGAACCTGCGTTACCACCGCGAGGCCTATCACATTCAACTGCGAAAATTCCGCGCGCCGATGCAAAAACCCGCGCGCTCGTATCCACGCGCGCTCGCCGGCTGACGCGCGATGGCGACCTTTCACATCCTTAGCCAATACGTTTGGCCGGACTCCGCGCCGACCGGTTTGTATGCCGATCAACTGGCGACGCGTTTGCATGAGCAAGGTCACGATGTGCGATTGGTAGGCGGCTGCGGAACTTACCGCTCGTTAGGCCGCGATAAACCGCCGTTGCCCGTCCTGCATCTCGAGCATTATCGCGGCCGGCGCGGAAATCTCGCACAGGTCTTTGCGGAATACGTTTCGGTCAAACGCGCGTTCGCCGATTACATCGACAACGTCGTTCGGCATGGCGACGTTGTTGTTGTCACAACCGCGCCGCCAAACACCGTCCGCCTGGCGAGTCGCATCAAGCGCCGCGGCGGGCACGCTGTTTACTGGCTGCAAGATTATTATCCCGAACTCGTCCGCGGCATTCACGAATATCCGGCACCGTTGCGTCGCGCATTCAGCGCGTACTGGGACGCGCAGCTTTCGCGATGGGACCGCGTCGTGAAGATCGGCAGCAATCTCGGCGGCCCGTCGCACAATGCGGTCGTCATCCGCAATTGGCCGACGATTTCTTTCGAAAAAAACGCTGCCCCCGAGCCGAGAACAGCGTTGTATTCGGGAAATTTCGGCTACGGCCACGATGTCGATCTTTTCGTAACCACATGTGAGCAAATGCGCGATCAGGGTTATCGCCTCACCATCCGCGCGGATGGTCGCGGCGTCGGGGCATTGCCAGCCTGGCTGAACGTGCAGCCGCTGCACACCGATCCCGAGAAATTAAAAGCCGATCTGTTGCGTCATGAAGTCCATCTCGTCGCGGCCAATCCGAAAATCACGCGCGCGATTTTTCCTTCAAAGATTTGGAACAGCATCGCGCTTGGTCGCCGGCTCGTTTGCACTGGATTCGCCGGCGAAATGGCGGACGAACTTGCGCACGCGCAACAAGCGCCTTTCGATACTCATCTCGATCAATGGACAAAGTTACTTGTCGATCTTGCGCAGAGTCGCGCGGTCGTTAGACCAGAAACCGCGGCAATGGCAGCGCTGCAACCGGCATGAAAAGCAAATTTTTGGAGAACGGTTTTTGGTCGCTCTCCAACCAGTTCGTCCGTGTCGGTTCGCTTGCGCTCGTAATGATTCTGTTGAGCCGGCATTTCGGTCCGCAACGTTTCGGTTCGCTCGCGGTCGGGCTCGCGCTTGTCCGCATCTTCGCGGTAATCGCCACGTTCGGCCTAGATCGCATCGTCGTCCGGCATTTGGTCGAGCAAAGCGAATCGCGGCCAGCAATTTTGCGCGAAGCATTCTGGCTCAAGCTCGGGATCGCGGTCGCCAGTTACCTCGCGATGCTCGCGTTCATCTGCGTTTTGCAACGCGGTGATGGGCTCCTTCTCGGTATCGTCATGCTCGCCGGCGGCGGATTACTTTTTCAAGCGTGCGATGTCTACGATTACGCATTTCAAGCGGACGGACGATTTCGATTCAGTTTTGTCGCGCGCAGCGTTCCGATTTTGTTCAGCACCGCAATCAAGCTCGCCGCGATCTGGTTCAGCGCGCCGTTGCTCGTTTTCGCCGCGCTCGAAACCATCGAAGCCGCGTTCATCGCGACGGCCTTTTATCTGATTCATCGCCGAACAACGGCGCAGACGACGATGTCGATCTTGCGCACGAATATCATCTGGCCGCGATTGCTCGCCCAAGGCCTGCCGCTCCTGCTCAGCGCGCTCGCAATTATGATCTACATGCGCTCCGACATCATCATGCTCGGCAAAATGATCGGCTACGAAGCCGCCGGCATTTACGCGGCGGCGTCGCAAATCTCCGAGGCATGCGCGCTGTTGCCGGTCGCGCTGATGCCGGCGCTCTTTCCAATTTTGGTGAGCTGGCGACGAGTTGGTCCTGATTTTTATCATCGCAAATTCGAGCGGCTGTTTCTCGTTGCCGTCATCGGCGGGCTCGCCTTTTCGTTAGGCTTGACCATCGGCTCCTCGGCGATTGTCGATCTTATCTTTGGTGCGAGTTACCGCGCCGCCGCGCCTGTGCTCGCCGTCCACGGCTGGACGCTCATGTTTATTTTCATCGGCATCGCTCAAAGCGGCTACGACGTAACCGAGAATCTCACATGGTTCGCGACCGCGCGTATGTTCGCCGGCGCGGTGCTAAACATCACGTTGAATTTACTTTTCATTCCGCGCTTCGGCGTCATCGGTTCCGCGGTTGCCACTTTGGTCGCGCAAATTTTCTCGTCGGTGTTGCTCAACGCGCTGCATCCGCGCACGCGGCCGATCCTGCGCATGCAGTTGATGTCGATCTTGGTTTGGCCCGCATTGCGCACACTGGCGCGCGAGCGTCAATCGAGTGACAATCGCGCATGGCAGCCGGCTTAACGACGCCAGTCGCGTTTATCATCTTTAATCGGCCGGAACAAACGCGGAAAGTTTTTGCCACGATCCGTGCGGCGAAACCGGCGCAATTGTTTGTCATTGCCGATGGTCCGCGCGCGAACGTTGCGGCTGATCGTGACAACTGCGCGGCCGCACGTGCGATTGTCGATCTTGTCGATTGGCCATGCGAAGTGACGAAGCGTTTCGCGGATACGAACCTTGGTTTGCGGCGAAATGTTTCCGAAGGACTCGATTGGGTTTTCGCGCAAGTCGAACGCGCAATTATTTTGGAAGACGATTGTTTGCCCGACCCGACGTTCTTTCCATTTTGCGAGGAATTACTGGAATGTTACGCGCAAGATCGACATGTTGCGGCGATCAGCGGAACGAACCTCGACCCGGCGCACAATGTTCCGCCTCACGACGAGAGTTATTATTTTTCCCGCTTCTGTCACATTTGGGGCTGGGCGACGTGGCGACGTGCCTGGCAAATGTGCGATCACGAAATGAAAGAGTGGCCGGCGTTGCGCAAAAGCGATTGGCTCACGCGCAAGATCGACAATCGAACGTCGGAAAACTTCTGGCGACGTCACTTCGACGATAGCTACGCGCCAGACCACGGCGGTTTGAATACATGGGACGTGCCGTGGTTATTCAGTTGCTGGCGACATGAAATGATGTCGATCGTGCCGCGCACAAATCTGATAACGAATCTCGGCTTCGGCTCGAACGCATCGCACACAAGATCGACAACTCGTGCGGCGAATGTGCCGGTCGTGCCGATGCAATTTCCGTTGCGGCACCCGCATGCAGTTGAAGTGAATGCCGTGGCCGATCGCCACATTCAGGAAAATTTCTTCGAAGGAATTACTCCGGCGCAACGCTTCTACTGGAAGCTGCGATTGCCGCTGCCAATCTCGTTCGTTAGACGCATGAGACAATGCTTTACCGATTAGGAATTAGGTTGCTCGAGATTTTTAGCGCGATCCCATTCTTCGCGCGGCCACTCGATGTGTTTTCTCGAATCTGGCAGCGGCATCAAAAACTCGATGCGCATCTGCGCGCGCTCAATTTTGATGGCGTGATTGATGGCGGCGCGAACGTCGGCGAATTCGCGGCGATAGTGCGCGCAGCTTTGCCGAATGCGGATTTGATTTGCGTGGAGCCGCATCCGGCTTCGGCGAAAACTTTGCGCGGCGCCGGTTACGAAGTTGTTGAAGCCGCGTTGTGGAAAGAACCGGCTCGGCTGCGACTTCATCAACCCACCGCAAGATCGACATCTTGCACCGTGCTCGATTCAAGCGATGAGGTTGGTTCGTGGCAAGTGGACGCGGTTCGCCTCGACAGTTTAAACATTTCCGGAAGTCGCCTGCTCGTTAAACTCGACTTGCAAGGCGCCGAACCGGAAGCGCTCGCGGGCATGGACGCGCTTTGGCCACGTTGCGCTGGAATTCTGCTGGAGGTTTCGATTGGCCCGAACGGGAATTACGAAATGCTCCGCGGATTGCTTTGGCAGCACGGGTTCTGCGAATACGCCACGACTAACGAGTTGATGATCGACGGCCGCGTTATTGAAGCTGACAAACTGTGGCTTCGCGCTTAGCGAACGCCGGCAACGTCGCGAGATACGAAATCACATCCGCGGCCGTGATTTTGCGCATGCACCATTCCCCGGGGCGCGCGCAACGCCATTGCACACACGGATGCAATGGACAGCTGTTATCGTGAAAGACTTTTAACCCGTTACGTGACGCGAACGCGTCCGGACTCGACGGACCGAACAAAACCGCGCCCGGTTTTTTGAATCCGTTCGCGATGTGCGCGGCGCCGACATCATTCGTCACCACCGCACCGCTGTTCGCGATGAGCCGCACAAGATCGACAACGGAAAGCCGGTCCATGCGGTCGACGACATTTGGACGCGAACGAATTTCAGTGAGCGCGGCTTGTTCTTCGGCCAGGACTTCATGAGTGAATCCGGTGAGCGCGAATTGAACATGGGGAAATGCGTTGATGAGTTTTAAAAAATTATCGAGCGGCCACGCTTTCCAGCGGCAAGCGCTGGTCAACGACAACGCGACAACATCGCCGAGCGGTAAAGAGTCGGCGCGCAAGCGATCATAGATTTCGAAATCCAAATCGCAGCGGAGATAATCGGCCACACGCTGGACATTCTCGTATTCGTTTTCGAGCACGCGATGCGGCAACGCGTGATCAATCATGCTGCGCCCGCCGCGAGTTGTTCGCGCGGCAAGACTGTGGGCGCCGGCGCATTTGATCGCGAGTGAGCTCACGGCGTTTCCAGTAAGATCGATCCACAGCGAAACGCGTTCACTGCGACGACGCGCACGGACGCGCGTCATCAAATCGCTCACGCGGAATTTTTCCGGCGTCTTGAAAAGATCGACAAGTGAATCGTCGAACGGAATTACGTCCCAACCGCACAATTCACCAATGGCCGCGAGCGGAGGGCGCAACGCGACGCGCACATCGATCCCGCGACGTCGGCATTCATTTACGATGCCGGCGATCAACGGCAGATGGATGAACAGATCGCCGAGGCCGGCGATGGAAGAAACAACGCATGGGCCGCTCCATTCAAATGCGCGTTCACGCTTAAATGGATTCAGCAGATCGATCGCGGCCATGACGAGTGCGCTGCGGAGCGAACGTGTGTCGTAACCGAAGATCGACATCTTCTTCATCGCGAGAACCACCATGTGGTTGCGCCGTGCATGTCAGTCGAGATGCGGCGCCAGTTGCCGCGGACAAAATCGGCGGGCTTGCCGCGGTGATGCCATTCCAAAACGAGATGGCGAACGTTCTCGGGCAAACCGTGTTGAAGAATGGCGAGCTCGCCGCCTTCGATGTCCATCTTCACGAGCGCGGGCGCGTCGCAGAGCGATTCGAGACTCAATACCGTGACCGGTTCGCCTTCGCGCGTGCTCGCAAGATCGACATGGTGCGTCACGGAGTTTTCGCCGTGAATCAAACGCGCAGTTCCATCGCTCGGACCGACGGCTGCTTCACGAATGTCGAGCGCATGCGCGAATGGTTGTGCGCGCAAAAATGCGGCGTTCTCGGGTTCGGGTTCGACCGCAATAATCTTCTTTTGGCCTAACGACACCACCAAATATGAAAACGCGCCAACGTTCGCGCCAAGATCGACAACTAACTCTACGTCGCGCAGCGCTGATTTGATTTCCGCGACCGGATAATCGGTAAAGATATTGGCGAAGGTGTAGAGATCGCCTTCGCCGAGTCGGGCGTTGAAGCTTGCGAAACGCGCGACAGCATCGGGCGCGGCGCGGCTGAGCAGCGGCGACAAGGCATAGGTCAGCCACGGACGAATCCAGTTGCTTCCGTAAACTCGAAAACCGGCGAGCGCGGTGACGCTGCGACGCGCGTGATCGATCAACATGTCGATCTTGCGCGGGCCGTGCACGGGCTCAATTGCCGCGGCCGAGTTGGAAAGGATCGCGTCCATAGCTTTTCGGATCGGGTCGGGCGGTGAACATGCCGAGTCGGGTAAGATCGTCGCGCGTGATGAATCGAACGCTGCCGTTTTTCGACAGCGCGCCGACGGTGCCAGTGGTTTGACCGTAAATCGAAACCAGGACCGGCCGCTTTTCCAAAAATGGATCGTTGCGAATCAGATCGGCCGAGTACCAAGCGTCGCGCGCGTCGAACGCAACAATGTCGTAGTGCATCGCATGCAAGACGGTGGCGGCGCGAGCATACGGCCTAACGAACCGCTCGGCTTGTACGCAGCGTAATGGAAATTGTAGTAAGATCGACATGGATATGCCGGCGAGGACGAAAGCGTGGGCGCGTTTGCGGCCGATTAGTTCTGACAAACGCTCGAAGCCGGCGGCGGCGACAAGGGCGAAACAAGCAAGAGCGCCATGAAAATATCGGTAACCCCAGCCGTGCGCCTGATCGAGAAAGAAGAAGAAATAAAATCCGAAGGTGAGCGCGCAGCTGAGCATCGCGTCCTGCAAAATCGGCTTCGATTTGCAGAAGCGGCCGAAGGCCAATACCGCGAGCAACGGTGTCGCGAGCGAAGCCCAACCGATGATGAGAAGCAGATTCATCGATTGGATGATCGGCATGCGCGGATTGGCGAATTTGAAAATCGATCCGACGCCGTGCGGGCCGACTCCTTGGAAATGCGCGCGCCAGAAATACCAGAGCGCGCAGCCGGCGAGATAAACGATGGCGAAGATCGACATGGCGCGCCAGCGACGTTGCCAAACCAGTCGCACGAGAAATGGCAGTACGAATAACGCATGCACGATTGGCTGGTGAAGGCCGATCGCGACAACGCCGACGAATGGCGCGAGATAAAACTTTCGTTCGTTAGGCCGGGAATAGAGCCAGAGCCAAATGGCATTGAGTGCGAGATGTGCCGGCATGGAATAGCTCGTCATCGACATGAGGAGAAATTGGGACGAGCTCGCGAGCAGGCCGGCGGCGATGAGTGCGTGCGTTTTCGATTCCGGCCAGATATTGCGCGCGGTCGCGTAAACGCCGAGCACGGTGAGGGCCGCGAGAAATGGATTCAGCATCGATTGCAGATCGAACGCCTGAAAAGCGGCGCGCATGGCGGCGTAAGCGGGCAAATAGGTCTCGTTCCAGGAATGTGTCGCCGGAAAATAATCGACGTAAGTCGGTTTGATGACGCGGACGGCGTCGATCCACGCTGGCGGAACTTGGGCCTGGAGTTTTCCGCGCAAGAAAATGCGCGCTTGGAAATCGGCGAGATGTTCGTCCGCCGTGACCATGTAAGTGTGAAAGACGAAATCAGTTCCAACCGCCGCGACGACGAACACGAACAATGCGATCACCGGACAAATCCATCGCGGAAGATCGACATCTTCATTAGCAAGCGCAGCAGCGGAGGATTTTTGGCGGAAGAAAACGAGTGCGCTCAGGATGCTGAAGAGCGCGACGAGCGCGAGCCCGGCAGGTTCGTTTCGCGCGAACAGATAATAAAAAACGTTGAAGGCGAGGCGCGGATCGGGATTCCCGGCGGGAACCTGGCGCAACCAGAACGCGAAGGCGACGCCGAGCAGCGCGAATCCGGCGACAAGGAACAGAATTGTTCGCGGCGCACCTGTCCGTGCGCGGCTTTCGGCACGCGGGATCGCCGGCGTGATTGGAACGCTTAGCTCGGGCAGAACTCGGGCGTGCGGTTCGGATGTGGAGAGCATCGACAGTTAGGGTTGGTGGCCTTGGGCAAGCAGCCGTCGCTCCATGCGAAAGATCGATCCGCCTTCGCCGAGCTCTGGCGCGACAGGCAACTACAAGATCGACATGGCGCGCACGGGAATTGCACTCTGCTCCTGCTCGCATGGACCCGGAGACCGCGCCAGAACGCTTCAGCAAAACAACGCTCACGTTGTTGGCGTTGGTGCTTTGTCTCGGAACCTTCGCCCGCATTTATCCAAGCGCAGGCTTCAAAAGCATCGGCTTCGACGAGCAAATGTACGCGACTTATACGGACGCCGCGGTCAAGTACGGCCTAACGGATTACGCTCGCGTGGTTGATGATTACATCGCGGCCCAAACGAAACAACACGACGCTGTCGTCCCGGCGATGCGCATCGGGCTCATCTGGCCCGCCGCCATCATTAGCCGAATGACCGGGGTGAATGGCATGCGCGCAGTTCGCATTTTCGCTGCGGCGACGGCGGTGTTGTTGTTGCTCGCGACGGCGGCGATCGGATATCGGCTCGGCACGCCGAAGCAGACACTGATTGTTACCGCGCTGGTCGCGGCGGCACCGTTACAAATATTCCTGGCCCAACGGTCGTTGGGCGACGAACCATTTGCCTTTTGGGCCGTGCTCACGGCCTGGTTTTTTTTCGAATCGTTACGCGACCCGAAGTCGCGCACGTGGGTGATCGCGTTTGCCATCAGCCTGTTCATGCTCGTACTCACGAAAGAGAATGCGGCGTTTGTCTGCGCCGCGCTTTTCGCGACGTGGCTCTGTTTGGTTTTGGCGCGCGTGACTCCGGCTAATTTCGTCTTGTTAGGCGCAGCCGCGATTACCGGATCGGCCGCCGTAGTTATCCTGGCCTCATACCTCGGCGGGCTGCCGCAATGGTTTGCCTTCTATCGGCTCTACGCGGCGAAATCCGCGGCCATTCCCTACGTGCTCAGATTTCAGGACGGCCCGTGGTATCGCTACCTTGTCGATTTCACGCTGATGTCGCCGGTAATAGT
>JBEEGX010000036.1:0-11654 GCA_041167105.1 Verrucomicrobiota bacterium | reverse complement strand
GCGCGATTTGTTAGGCGAATTTCGTTCAAGCGCGTGATCCATTCCTTGATGTTTCCCGGCGCGTCCCAATCGCGCTCTTTGAACTGATACTTTTCCGATTCGAGATACTCTTCGCGACCGGGCAGCGCGGCGTTCTCACACAACTCGAAGCCGCTGTAGATGCCGTAGACGCTCGAAAGCGTGGCCGCGAGCAGAACGCGGATCATGAATGCCGGCCGGCCGCCCTCCTGCAAATGAAACGGCAGAATGTCCGGAGTGTTCGGCCAGAGATTGCCACGAAAATATTCGCTCATTTCGGTTTGGGTGAGCTCGGTGAAATATTCGATGAGCTCCTGCTTCGAATTTCGCCAGGTGAAATAAGTGTAACTCTGAGTGAAGCCGGCTTTGGCCAGGACCTTCATCATTTTCGGACGCGTGAACGCTTCGGAAAGAAAAACCACGTCGGGATATTCCGCGCGCACACCGCTGATGAGATATTCCCAAAACGGCACCGGCTTGGTGTGCGGATTGTCTACGCGAAAACTGCGGACACCGTGCGAGGCCCAGAAGAGAATGACGCTCTTCATCTCCTTCCACAGCTCACGCCAATTTTCGCACCGGAAATTCAGCGGATAAATGTCTTCGTATTTTTTAGGCGGATTCTCCGCGAATTTAATCGTGCCGTCGGGACGCTTATAGAACCATTCCGGGTGTTCGCGCACGTATGGATGGTCGGGCGAACAATTGATCGCGAAATCCAGCGCCACGTCCATGCCCCGTTTGCGAATTTCGCGGACCAGCCAATCGAAATCCTCCATCGTTCCCAACGCAGGATCGACATCTTTATGGCCGCCAAATTCGTTTCCAATCGCGTAGGGGACTCCCGGCTCGCCCGGCTCGCTCGTTAGGGAATTGTTCCGGCCTTTGCGATTGGTATGACCGATGGGATGGATCGGCGGAAAATAAATCACGTCGAATCCCATCGCCTTCGCGTCGTCCACTCGCGGCAAACATTCTCGAAAAGTTGAGCCGCGCTCGCCATGACCGCCGGCCGAGCGCGGAAAAAATTCGTACCACGCCGCCGTGCGCGCTCGTGTTAGATCGACAATCACTCGCGGCGCGGGCGCGTACTGTGTCGCGGTCGACAAATCCGGATACGTCGCCATCAAAACCTCGAGCTCGCCGGAATGCGCGATGGCGTCGACCTGCGCATTGTCGCTCGTGCGAATGCATTCGGACAACTCGCGTAAGCGCGCCGCATCGTTCAGGTCGCGCGCGCGTTCGGCCGCGGCTTCAATTAAGGCCGCGCCTTCCAGCGCTTCACTCGCAAGATCGACAATTCCTGCCTCGAACTTTTTCGCGAACTCGTGCTTCCAGCCACGAAAACTGTCCGTCCACGCCTCCACCGTGTATTCGTAAATCGCGTTCTCATAAAATGCGCAGACGCCGCGCCAGCGATCGTTGTCGACCAACTGCATCGCAGTGTCGTGCCAGCGCGGTTCGCCCAGAATTCGCCAGCGCAAGTTCGCCGCGACCGGGTCGTGACCGTCGCGAAAAACATCCGCTTGCACGACCAAATCTTCGCCGACGACGCGCTTCACCGGATAGCGGCCGCCATCGATTAACGGCTGCAAATTTTCGATGACGACTGCAGGAAAAGCCCGAAGCATGGGCTTTCAATCAACTAAGATTCGCTGCGCGCGAAAGAGGAATTGTCGATCTTACGAGATGTCGATCTTAGTGATCGCCGTTTTGGCCACTCGGACCGAGATCGAAATAGAAGGCGCATTCGTAATTGCCCGAGTTGCGCGTTTCTTCGCGACGAACTTTCGTGCCCAGCACCGCCTCGTAGAGGTCCTGCTCCAGCCGGCGCACGATCTGATATTTATCGAGCAAGTTCAGGATGGGCGAATGACATTCCAAAATCTGCGGCCCGCCTTCTTTCGGCTCGGTCATGAACTCAGCCATGTAACCTTCGCCGTCGCGCACTTTCGCCAGCCACTTCGCGCGGTCGGCGATGGTTTCACCGCGCACTTTCGATTTCAGCGATTCACTTTTCTTTTCGTAAACGCTGTAAAGCAGTTTCTCCGGCGCGTTCGGCCCATAGATATCGCGCGCCCCGTCGAGGACATCGAGCGTGAGACGATTGCTGTCAGTTTGAAACAAATCGTGCGTCCGCTGCGTGAGGCGGTAAACCATTTCCGGGCGCCCCATTTTTTGCGGCCGGCGCCAGGTGTCGAGGTAACCGTCGCGCTGCAGCGTCATGCAATGCTGCTTGATGCCCATGTAGCTCATCTTCATTTTCCGGACGAGCTCGTTGACGGAGAGCCCTTTAGAGCGTTTGAGTGAGTTAAGAATTTCCAGCCGCTGGGTGCGACCGATCTCGGCGAGCAGACGTTGGTTCATGGCGTGCGGCACGGTTTATAGGCCTCGCCAGGGCTGAGCGCAATCTAAAAATCCGCAAATCGCGGAGGGAAAACCAATTACAAAACCGTCAGACAATCCGCTCGCCCGTCGCCGGATCGAACAGGTGCGCCTTGTCCAAATTGATGTCGAATTCGAATCGGCGACCGGCTTCGCGATGGTCGAGCGCCTTTTGGCTGCGGCAAACGACCGTGTGCGCGCCTGTTTGCAGATAAAGATTCGTCTCCGCGCCCATCGGCTCGACGATGTCGACAATCGCCGGAAAGCTCGATGTCGATCTTTCATTCGTCGCCGCGAATTGCGCCAGCTCGATATCTTCAGGGCGAATGCCTAGCATGACCGGCTTCCCGTTGAACTCACGCGTTCGTTCATCGCCGGCCAAGCGCACTTTGATCGCGCCGCCTTGCAGCTCGGAGAACTCGACTGCGCCATTATTGATCTTGAGTGTGCCATTCACAAAATTCATCGGCGGACTGCCGAGAAATCCGGCCACGAATAAATTCCCCGGTTCGTTGTACAAGTTCAGCGGCGTATCGATCTGTTGCACCACGCCGTTGTTCATCACCACGATGCGATCGCCCATCGTCATCGCCTCGACTTGATCGTGCGTGACGTAAATCATCGTCGCCTGCAATCGCTGATGCAGCTTCGTGATCTCGGCCCGCATTTGCACACGCATCTTCGCGTCGAGATTGGAAAGCGGTTCGTCGAACAAAAATACTTTCGGTTGCCTAACGATGGCGCGACCGACGGCGACGCGCTGCCGTTGACCGCCGGATAATGCGCGCGGTTTGCGCTCGAGCAATTGTTCGATCCCGAGAATGCCGGCCGCGTCCATCACCCGCTGCTTGATTTCGGTTTTCGGGAACTTTCGAAGCTTCAATCCGAACGCGAGATTGTCGTACACGCTCATGTGCGGATACAGCGCGTAATTTTGGAACACCATGGCGATGTCGCGGTCTTTCGGCGCGACGGTGTTCACGCGCCGTTCGTCGATGTAGATGTCGCCTTTGGAAATCTCTTCCAGTCCCGCGACCATGCGCAACGTCGTCGATTTTCCGCAGCCAGATGGGCCGACCAGCACGACGAATTCGCGGTCGGCGATTTCGAGATTCACGTCGTCCACCGCGGTGACATCGCCGCCCTTTTCGCCGGCGTAAATTTTGTAGACGTGCTGGAGACTGACCTTCGCCATCGCGCGACAGACTAATTGTTCTCGCGGCCGAATGGAAGATCGACAATCTCCACCCGCACGCTCGGTCGCGTCATCTCGCCTGGATCGCGCGCATCGAGTTTGAATTTGTCAGGCAGAAACGGCCGCTTGATATAACCGAGCGCGATCTCTTTCCCAAAACGTTTGCTGCGAGTCGCGCTCGTAATCCAGCCGACTTCTTTCGCGTCGCCGCCGATCTGAAAAAGTTTCATGCCCGGCTCGATCGGAACCTCGCTCACGAAACCGACGAGTTTCTTCGCACGCTGTCCCGACATTTTCATGCGCGAAATCACTTCCTGCCCGATGTAACAACCCTTCTCGTAATCGATCGCGCTCGTCTCCAATCCCGCTTCCGGCGGCAGGATTTCATTCGTTAGTTCGCGGCCCCAGCGCGGCACGCCTTGTTCGATGCGCAAAGTTTCCGCGGCCTCTTCGCTCGCGAACGGCGCCAACGCCGCGAGGGTCTCGAAGAGTTGATCGTGCATGTCGCCCTCGATCCAGACATCAAAGCCGCTCATGCCGAAACGGTTCGCCGCGACTCTGTGCCCGAGCACTTCGAGATTCGGAATCTCCGCGCCGATTACATGCAAGATCGACAATCGCGCCGTGACATCTTCGAGCTGCACATCGTCGGCGATGACGTAGCGCTCCAGCCGCGGCTGCAACGTGCTTCGCAGTTCCGGCTCCGCATCGATCAAGAAACTTTCGCCGTCCTCGTGGACGAATACGTGCGCATCCATTTTCCCTTTCGCATTCAAGACGCACGCTTCCATCGCGCTTGCTTCGCTCGCCTTGCCCAGATCGTTCGTGAGCTGCCCGTTCAAGTATCGATGTCGATCTTGCCCACGCACGCGCAGTTTAATCCGCGCGGACAAATCGAAGAACGCGCCCTCCTCCGGATTCAAACCTTAGCTCTCGCGCCGCAACAAACGTCCGAAGAATCCGCGACGTTCTTCCGATTCTTCTTCGACGACGTTCGCCGGCTGTTCCGGCTGAGTGAATTCGTTAGGCGCAGATGCCGGCGCGTTCTGCGCAAGATCGACATCGGGTTTTGGCTCATCCGGCCGCGCTACCGCGTGCACGACTTCCGGCGCCTGATCACCCGGCGTCCATGCGACCCACTGGCCCTCCACATTTGTCGGCGGCGGCATTCCAAATAATTCCAATCCCTCTTCCGTCGCATCGCTCGTCGCGCCGGTGAAATATTTTCGCGCCACGGCCGAGTAATCTTCATCGCCGAACCCGCGTTGCATTTGCTCGAGTAAACGGTCGCGCGCAGCCGAAGTGACGCCGAGCTCGAGATGATGCGAAAGACCGAGCCGGCTCGCGATCTGCATATCTTTGAGCATGTGTTTCACCGAAAAATGCGGCTCGAAATCGCCGGTCAACATCTTCGGCAATTTCAGGTCGAGCGTTTTCGAATTGCTCGCGTTGCTCTTCATCGCTTCAACAAATTTTTCGATCGACAATCCGCTCGCGCGCACCAGCGCCATCGCTTCCGCCGCCGCTTGCACACTCGCGGCCGTGACCATGTTCGTCGTAATCTTCATCAACGTGGCGGTGCCGATTTCGCCGATGAACATCACGTCCTTGCTCGACGCTTGCAGCGCCGGTCGCGCTTCCGCGACGGCCGCTTCGTCGCCGCTAACGTAGTAAACAAGCTGTCCGTTCTCCGCCGCTTCCTTGCTGCCGGTGAATGGCGCTTCGACAAAACGCGCGCCGCGACGTTGCACGATTTCGCTCGCCGAAACCATCGTGTGTGGCGCGACCGTGGGATGCGCGACGATGACGTGACGCGCGCCGATTCCAGGCGCGAGTTGTTTCACCACATCGATGAGCGCGTCGTCATCGGAAACGAAAATTTGAATGACGTCGCACATTTCCGCGAGCTCGACTGGTGCACCAACGAAATTCGGGACCGGTTTCGGCGTGCGGTTCCAAACGAAAACGCGAAAGCCTTTTGCGCGCAGCGTCTCGCGCACGCGGCTGCCAATGATGCCGAGCCCGATGATGCCGACGTTTTTGTTTGGGCGACGAGGCATAAAAAGCGCCGCAAGCGGCGCAACATGAGATTGAAGTTAAACGCTTCCCGGCGCAATGCCGAACTTATTCGCGGACGATCTGCGCCTCTCGCGCAAGATCGACAATCAACTTCTGGACGGCCTCGCCGCGCTTCGCGTTTTGTAATTCGGCGGCAATCTCCGGGCGCGCTTCCTCGAAGCTCATCGATCGCGCCGGTTGCGTCTCGGTTAAGCGCAAAATGTGAAAGCCGAGTTTTGTTTGCACGACCGGACTTGTCTCGCCGATGCGCAATGCGCGCACTGCATCCATAAAGTCGGTCGGCATGCGCCAGTCAGAGAACCAGCTGAGATCGCCGCCGCGTTTCTTTGTCGCTTCGTCTTCGGAAAATTGCGTGACAAGATCGACAAATTGTTCACCCTGCGTCAGACGCTGCGCGAGATCGTCAATCGTTCGCCGTTTTGTCTCCATAAGTTCGTCAGGCGTTCCCACCGGCGCAGCGAGAAACAAATGGGCAACGCGATAACGAATCGGTTGCACGAATTGGTTTTGATGTTGCGCGAAATAATCGCGGCATTCCTCATCGCTCAAATCGACTGCGCTGAGTAGTTGTCGATCTAGCCACGCGCGCGCGCGCAAATTATCTTTCAGATCGCGTCCGAGGTGCCATGCGCAAAGATGATTCGAACGCAACGCGGCGCGCCAATTTTTGTCCTCGCCGAATTGGGCGCGTAAAAGCGCGAGCTCACGATCGAACGATACGGACTCGTTGCGCGCGCGATAATTCAAAGCCGCTGCCGCGAACGTGCGCGCGTCATTTTCGTAAACGCCAGTCCCATGCACAATCGCAATTGGCTCACGACCACGCACCCAACGCGCGATGACTTTGTGGCATAAGGTCAATTGCGTGATCGCGTTGCCAGCGAGGATTCCCGCGCCCATCGCGGCCGCGAGCGCGACCAGCAGCTTCGCCTTCATTTCAGCGCGAATTCAGAAAGATAATAGGCCGCGACTTTGCCGACGGTTTGCAAACTCTCCGCGCTCACCTTGTCGATCTTGTCCCCGGCGGTGTGCCACGCCGGATAATCGAAATCGATCAGGTCAATCGTCGGGACCCCGGCCGCATTCAGCGGCGAGTGATCGTCCGTGACATCGCCGCTGAAATACGTGAAGTGATCGCGCACTTTCAGCGCATCAGCGGCCGCAAAAATGTGTTGCGCCATGTCGCGCGGCGAATCCAGCGGCAGCGTGATTTTCAAATCGCGGTCACCCACCATGTCGAACAAAATACCGCCACGAAATTTCTCATTCGATTCGCGCAACGAATTCGCGAAATGCCGGCTGCCGTAGATTCCATCGGTCGTGGAAAATTCTTCGACTGCTTCTTCGCCGTCGAAAAATGCCAGCTCCACTTTCACGGCGAGCTGCGGATGCAAGGCGAGGACGCGTCCCATTTCTAAAAGCAGTCCGGTGCTCGAACCGCCGTCGTTCGCGCCGACGAATGTAAAGGTGTCGAAGATTTTCGTGTCGTAATGCGAACAGAGCAGAAAGGACGGCGAAGGTTTCTTACCAAAACGTGCGATGAGATTCACGTATGTCACCGGGCCGCGCGGCGTCGAATCGGTGAAAGTCTGGCGCGTTACTTCCCAGCCATTCGCACGCAATTCTTTCTCGATGTAGGCGCGCGATTTCTCGAGCGCGGCCGATCCGGCCGGACGCGGGCCAAGATCGACAAGGTAGTTCACGTGTTGCAGCGCGCGGTCGCCGGAAACTTCGTCCCAAAGATTTGCCGCAGCCGTTGCGCGAACGGCGAGAAATAAAACAAGAAACGCGCGCACCATCGCGCGTCAGCTTTGCTCGATCGTTAGGCCGAGCGCGGTCGCAATGCGATCGAGATCCGCCGCGCCGTAGTACTCGATTTCGATGCGGCCGCGTTTCTCGCTGTGATGAATGGCGACGCGCGTGCCGAGGTGCTGTTGCAAACGCTCCTGCAAATCGGCGATGGCGGCATCGTTAAGGGAAGATGTCGATCTTGCAGTGCGCCGGTGCGTTCGCGCCGGACCGAGCTGGCGCGCGACCAGACGCTCGGTCTGACGCACGGTCGCTTTGCGTCGCAACACCGTTTCCGCGACCGACAATTGTTCGTCGTGCGATTTGATTCCAAGAATGACTTTGGCGTGACCGACCGAAAGCAGTTCCTGGTTCAACCACGTTTGAATCTGCGGATGCAAATCGAGCAAGCGCATCGCGTTCGCGACCGCCGCGCGACTGCGTCCGACTTTTTGCGCGATATCTTCCTGCCGCATTCCAAATTCATTGGCCAAGCGCGCATAGCCCTGCGCTTCTTCGATCGGATTGAGATCTTCGCGTTGCAGATTCTCGATCAACGAAAGCTCGAGCACTTCAAGGTCGCTGCTCGTGCGAATGATCGCAGGCACATCCGTTAGGCCGAGTTCCATCGCAGCACGCCAGCGTCGCTCACCCGCAATCAGTTCGTGACGGCCGTCGATTTGCCTAACGATAAGCGGTTGAATGATCCCGTGCTCGCGAATTGAATCCATCAACTCCTGCAAGGCATCGCGCGCGAATTCCTTTCGCGGTTGCATTGGGCTGGGTGAAATCGAATCGAGTTTCAATCGATGCACGCGCTCGCCCAGCGGGATCTCTGTAGCCGCTGCCGCCGGCTGCGGCGGTGAAACGCGCGTGCCGATTAACGCGCCAAGACCTTTGCCGAGACCAGTCTTCGCCATCGCCGCAAGCGTAGGGGAAGCGTTGTCGCAACGCAAACCACAACCGAGTTTGCCGCGTAACAACCTCACGACTAGCGTGCGCGCATGTCGCAAGTTTTCACGCTCGGTCACAGCCCCGACCCGGACGACGCGTTCATGTTTTACGCGATGGCGACGCACAAGATCGACATGCACGGGTACGAGTTCGAGCATCGGCTCGAAGATATCGCGACGTTGAACGAGCGCGCGATGCGCGGTGAGCTGCACATTTCGGCAATTTCGATTTCGGCTTACGCGAGCGTGGCCGATAAATATGCGCTGCTGCCGTGCGGGGCGAGCATGGGCGATGGATATGGGCCACTCGTAGTCAGAAAGCGCCAAACCCCGGACGTCGAACGCCCAAACTCAAATGGAGATGTCGATCTTCGGGCGTTGTTAGGCAAATGCACGATTGCTGTGCCGGGCCGAATGACGAGCGCATTTCTGGCGCTGCGATTATATCTCGGCGACTTCAAATATATCGAAGTGCCGTTCGATGAAGTTTTCGCAGCGGTGACGAGCGGACGAGCGGACGCAGCGCTCGTGATTCACGAAGGTCAATTGACGTATGTGCGCGCAGGATTCGAAAAAATTGTCGATCTTGGCGAATGGTGGAAGGGAGAGACGGGATTGCCGTTGCCGCTCGGCGGAAATGTGATTCGCAAAGATATTCCGGCGAGTGTGCAGAGGGAATTGGCCCGGATCGTTGCCGAGAGTATTGCTTTCGGATTGAAGCATCGCAAGGAAGCGGTCGAGCATTCGATGGCTTACGCGCGAGATATGAATGTCGATCTTGCCGGAAAATTTATCGGCATGTACGTGAACGATTTTACGCGCGATTACGGCGAAACGGGACGCGCGGCGATCCGGAAATTTCTCGGTGAAGCGCAGAAGCGCGGCTATATCGACAAGCTGCCCGAGCTGGAGTTCGTCGAATAGCGAACGCTATTTCTTTTTCTCTTTCTCGGGCGCTTTGTGCGTGGCTTCCTTCACGAATTTCTCGACGCGCGCGTATTCTTTTTTGAAACCGAAAACGAAATCGTGCGTGCCATATTCGAAAAGGACGACGAAGCAAAACGTGAAAAAGATGAAGAGAGCGACCCAGAAAAGCGTGCGAACGAGCGCCATAGTTGCGGGAGGCTATCTTACTGCCGGTGTGGGGTCAACGCGCGACCGCAACGCGCTTGAACGTAGGACTGAAGGTGCCATGCTCTGTTTTCCCAGCTATGCGTGTGCCATTGCTTGATCTGAGCGAGCAATATCGCCAGCTCGCCGGACCGATCCGCGACAAGATCGACAAGGTACTGGCGACGCAGCGATTTATTCTCGGTGAGAACGTCGCGGAGTTTGAGCGCGCGATTTGCGATTATCTGAAAACGCCGCACGCGATCGGCGTCTCGTCCGGCACGGATGCGTTGCTCATCGCGCTCATGGCGCTCGGCATCGGGCCGGGAGATGCGGTCATCGTGCCGGCATACAGTTTTTTCGCGACGGCGGGATGTGTGGCACGTCTCGGCGCCACGCCGGTGTTCGTAGATGTCGATCTTGCGACGTATAACATTTCGGCCGACGCGGTGCGCGCATGTTTAAAACGCCGCACCGAAAAAATCCGCGCGATCATGCCCGTGCATCTTTTCGGATTGGTCTGCGACATGGACGCGATGATCGACATCGCGCGCGAGTTTGAGCTCAAGATCATCGAGGACGCGGCGCAGGCGATCGGCGCAGAATATCCGAGCAAGAGCGGGAATCGGGTCGCGGGAACAATGAGCGATATCGGCTGCTTCAGTTTTTATCCGACGAAAAATCTGAGCGCGGCCGGAGATGCGGGGCTCGTCATTTGCGAAGATGTCGATCTTGCGAAGCGACTGCGAATGGATCGTCAGCACGGAATGGAGCCGCGCTATTTTCACGAAACCATCGGCGGAAATTTTCGGCTCGATGAAATCCAGGCTGCGATCCTCGCGGTTAAGTTGCCGCACCTGGATGAATGGACGACGGCGCGGCGCGCGGCCGCGGATTTTTATCGCGAGGAATTCGCGCGCACGGGTTTGATCGACAAAGTAATCTTACCGGTCGAACCATATCGCACCAGCGGCCTAACGAACCACCACGTCTATCATCAGTTCGTCATTCGCACGCCGAAACGCGACGAGCTGCGCGCGCACTTAACGAAACGCGAGATCGGCACCGAGATTTATTATCCGCTCGGATTGCACGAGCAGAAGGCGCTGCAATATCTCGCCTACAAGCGTGGGGATTTCCCGCACACCGAACAGGCCGCGCGCGAAACTTTAGCGTTGCCGTTCTGGCCGGAAATTTCGAGAAATGCGCAACGTTACGTCGTCAGCGCGGTTGCCGATTTCTTCAGCTAAGCTATATCAAGGCTCGCACGCGCAGCGAACGCACGGGTAGGTACCGAAGTGGCCAAACGGGGCGGACTGTAAATCCGCTGGCTTACGCCTTCGCTGGTTCGAATCCAGCCCTGCCCAGTTTTCTTAATGCCGTTTCTTTTTGCCACCGCTACGCGCCTTGCTGCGACCGCGCGCACGTGAAGATGTCGATCTTGCACGGGAACGGCCAGCTTTCGCGCGCGCTTTGGTTTTCTTTCCGCCGCGTCCTTTCGCTACGCGAGTCGTCTTCTTGCCGGTCGCGCGTTTCTTCGCGCTGCTTCGTCGAGATTTGCTCGCAGATTTTTTCGCGACGCCGCGACGACGAGAAGGTTTCGCTGCACTTGTCGCTTTGCGCGCGACCTGTTTAACGGCACGCCTCGCCGCCGGCACCGGTGACTTACCACTGCCAACCGACTTACCCGCGATCGCACCGACGACTCCGCCGACCACTGTGCCGATGGGTCCCGCGATGCTGCCTAGCGCCGCTCCGGCGACTGCGCCCGCGGTTTCTTTCGAAATCGGCGGGATCTTAATGTTCTCTTCGCCTTGGCCCTGATTGCTTCCGCTGCGTTGTGACTCTTGATCGTCAGCCATATTTGCCTTGTTCCCTTCGTAGTTGAGTTAGGGAAAAAGCAAACGGCAGCCGGAGCCGCGACGCAACGAAAATCTGGAACGGGTTTCGGTCTAACGTCGTCCGCCGCCATCGCGACGTCCGCCACCGCCACCGCCACCGTATCCGCCACCACCACCGCCGCCGCCGCCGCCGTATCCGCCGCCACCACCGCCGCGGCCTCCACCACCGCCGCCGCCGCCTGGTGGGCGGGATTCGCGCGGTCGCGCTTCGTTTACGGTCAAGGC
>JBEEGX010000035.1:0-8387 GCA_041167105.1 Verrucomicrobiota bacterium | reverse complement strand
TATTGATCATCGCAAGCACACTCGGCATTCGTGTCATGCCGCCGACCAGAAGTACCTTGTCGATCTTGTCCCATTTCATCCCGGCTTCCTGCATCACCAGCTCGCAAATCGTTTTGCATTTCTCGAGCAAATGCCGGCTCTTCTCCTCGAACATCTCGCGCGTCAGTTCCAGCTTCACGCTTTTGCCGTTGTGATGCTGCACGATGGCTGTCCGCGGCCGGCTCGTTAGTTGAATCTTCGCTGCCACCGCGCGCGTGTGCAGGTCCTGATAACTGTGCAAATCGAGTAACGGGTTTTCACCGTGCGCGCGATCAAACTCATCCGTGATCAAATTCACGATCACGTCGTCCCAATCTTTTCCGCCTAACCGGTGGTCGCCGTTCGTGGCGATGATGTCGATGTTGCTCGAATCGATGCGCATGATCGTGACGTCGAATGTGCCGCCGCCGAGATCGAATACGAACACCGTTTCGTTTTCGTGGAGTTTATCGAGACCGTAGGCCAGCGCCGCCGCCGTCGGCTCGTTGATGATCTGCAAAACATTCAGCCCGGCCAGTTGCCCGGCGGTGATCGTCGCCGTGCGCTCCGCGTCGTTGAAATAAGCCGGCACGGTGATGACCGCGTCGGTCACCGGCGCTTTCAAATATTTTTCGGCATCGGCTTTGAGCTTTTTGATGATTAAGGCCGAGAGTTCTTCCGCGGAGAGATCTTTGCCGTTAAACTCGCGCGAGAACTGCGATTTCGGTTTGCCCATTTCGCGCTTCACGAAGTCGACCACTTTTTCCGGCTCGGCCACGGCGCTGTTTTTCGCGCTCGTGCCGACGACCGCGGTCGAACCGTCGAATAAAATTACGGACGAGGTGATGCGCTCGTTCTCGGCATTAGGGATTACCTGCGGCTTGCCATACGAATCGATGTGGGCCACGGCCGAAAATGTAGTGCCGAGGTCGATGCCGACTGCTTTTCGTTGCGTCATGTGGGAAGAAAGTTGTCGATCTTGGGCGAAGCCCGCGCCCTACAAGTGCAACTTCTATGCCGGACAACGGCACGATTTTCCTCGATGGGAATACAAATCAGCCGAAGCGTTTCGCGATCACTTCTTCGGGCCGGATGAGCTTGCCGCGCCAGACGAAACCGCGTTTCACGCGCATGACGATGCGGCCGTCTTCTTCCGGGAAATCGGCCGGCTCGAAACTGACCACTTTGTGCATGGCACGATCGACATGTTCCTTCGGCTCGATTTCTTTGACGTCGAAGCGTTCGAGAATTTCCACGAGCGAATGGACCGCGTTCTCCAAATTATCGCGCCATTGCGAAGCGCTCCCGTGGCCGCGCTCCGCGTCTGCGGCCGACCGCAATTGGCCGGCGAGCTTCAACAAGTCGTCGAACAAATGAACCAGATCGTGAATGAACGGTTTCTGGAGCGATTCATGCAGAAAATTATCGCGATATTTTAGCAGCTCTTCATGCAGCGAGTCGAACAGCCGCTGATTCACGCTCTCGGTGCTGCGGATCGCCGTCAGTTGCTCGTCCATTCGTTTGAAACGCGCTGCAAGATCGACATCGTGCTTCGGCGCGGCGTTTGCGATGATGTTGTCGATCTTTTCCGTCAACGTGCGCTCAAGCTGTTCGAAACGCTCGAGCATCACTTGCGCGAAATCCGGCGCGTCTTCCGCGATGATGAGCGACGGCGGTAATATTTTCTCCGCTTCCGCGCTCAGTTGCTGCATCGCGCTCGCGAATTCGTCCGTCGTGGCTTCCGCCGTTTTCGCTTTCCTGCTCACGCCTTGTAAAATTTCCGGATGGCATCGACCAATCCCGCGATGTCATGCCGCTTCGCTTCGATGTCGATCTTCAATCCATGTTCGCGCGCGGTCTGCGATGTGATCGGGCCGATGCTCGCGACCTGCATTCCTTGCGGCCACGGCAAACCCAACGCCAAAAAGTTTTCCACCGTCGACGAGCTCGTGAACGTGATTAAGTCCGCGCCTTCGTCCAATAGCCGCCGCCGCGCGCCCGTCGTGTCGCGCGTTTCCGGCACAGTTCGATAAGCGATTCCTTCGTCCACAATTGCTCCCAGCTCCGAAAGCCTTTTCGATAGCACGTCCCGCGCCTTCTCCGCCCGCGCCAGCAAGATGCGCTCGTTCTCGATGCTACCCAGCTTTTGCAATTCGCGAATCAAACCTTCGGCCACGAATTCCTCCGGCTGAAGATCGACATGCAAATGAAAATCCCGCACGCGTTGCCCCGTCGCCGGCCCGATCGCCGCGATCTTCACTGCGCCTATGTTGCGCGCGTCGTGATAAAGTTTGTAAAACAAATCGAAGAACGCATCGACTCCGTTCGGGCTCGTGAAAATGATCCAGTCGTAACCGTGCGAGTCCTGCACCAGTTCGGCGAATGCCCGCAAATCGGTCGGAGGCTCGATCCGGATTGTCGGCAACTCAATCACGTCCGCGCCTAACGAACGCAATTGGTCGCTCAACTCGCTCGCCTGTTTGCGCGAACGCGTCACCACGATGCGCTTGCCAGAGAGCGGCTGGTCTTCGCGCCACTTTAGTTCGTCGCGCAGCGAGACCACGTCGCCGAACACCGCCACTGCCGGCGGCTCGAATGCAAGATCGACAACTTTCTTTGCAATCGTCTCCAGCGTGCCGACCAATGTTTCTTGTCGGCCGGTCGTCGCCCATCTCACCAGCGCCACCGGCAAATCGCGCCGCACTCCGCGCGACATCATCTCATTCGCGATCGCTTCGATGCGTTCGACCCCCATTAACATCACCTGCGTCCCGCCAAGTTTCGCCAGCGCATCGTAATCAATCGCGCTCTCCGTTTTCGTCGGGTCTTCGTGGCCGGTGAAAAATGTCACATGCGAAGTTTGCGCGCGGTTCGTCACCGGAATTCCGGCATATGCCGGTCCCGCTATCGCCGATGTAATTCCCGGCACAATTTCGAATTCGATGCCGGCTGCGACCAACGCCTGCGCTTCCTCCGCGCCGCGCCCGAACACAAACGGATCGCCGCCTTTCAGCCTAACGACGCGCTTCCCGCTTCGCGCAAGATCGACAAGTACCTTGTTGATCTCGTCCTGCGACATCGCGTGCGCGTTCGCCTGTTTGCCCGCGTAAATAATTTCCGCATCATCGCGCGTCCACCGCAGCATCTCCGGATTCGCCAGATGATCGTAAACAATCGCGTCCGCCTGCTCGATGCATTCCTTCGCGCGCAACGTCACCAGCCCGAGATCGCCCGGCCCGGCGCCGACCAAAATCACTTTGCCCTTAGTCGCCATTGACCTTCTTAAACAACGCGGCTGCGAGTTGCTCCGCGTCTTCCAAATCTCCTTCGACTGTTCCCGCGCGCGGGGTCGTCGCGCCCAAATCAAAAACCTGCGCGTGAATCGTCATTGTCGATCTTGCAATGGTCGCGAGCACGGCCACCGGTTGATTGCAGTCGCCGTGCAGCAGCCGCAGAAATTCGCGTTCTGCCCGCAAACAAAGCCGCGCATCGATATCGTTGATCGCATCCAGCAACAGGCGTCGCCGCTCGTCATCGCTTCGAATTTGCATCGCGATAATTCCTTGTCCGCCGGCCGGCAAAAAAATCTCGCGTGGCAACGGCTCGACGAAAAAATCTTTGCCTTCGTACCTGATGGTCGTCTCATCGATTTGCAACGCCAGCCGCTCCAGTCCCGCGCGCGCGAGGACGATCGCGTGCCATTGATCGGTCGCGAGTTTGCGCAAACGCGTCGGCACATTTCCGCGAAGATCGACAATGTCCAAGTCGGGGCGTTTCCAACGCAGCTGATGTTTTCGTCGCACACTGCCCGTGGCAACGATTCCGTCGCGCGGCAGCGTTTCAAGTTTGTAATTGCCTAACGACACCAGCACGTCGTCCGCCGGCGCGCGCGGCAACACCGCCGCGATCGCGGTGCCGGGCACAAGTTCGCTCGGTAAATCTTTCGCGCTATGCACCGCAAGATCGACATCGCGCGTCACCAGCGAGCGCTCGATTTCCCCGGTGAACATTCCTTTGCGTCCCGCGCGCACGTCGACAATTCCAAAATCGCCTTTCGCCTGGTCACCGCGCGTCGTGATGATCTTTGTCTCGATCGTTAGGTCAGACCATTTCGCGCGCAGCGCCGCTTCCACCATGCGCGCCTGCGTTCGCGCCAGCTCGCTCCCGCGCGTGCCGAGCACCAGCGCCTCGCTCACGATTCGGACGCGCGCAGCGAGGTGTCGCCGATTTCCGGATGCGCGTTGTTGCGCGCGCGCCACTCGAGTCCGCGCGCGAGTGTTTCCTGAAAACGGGCGACGTGCTCGACGATAATTTTTTCCGCGGCGGCGATATGTTGATGCCGCAGTGCGCGCGCTTGTTCCGCGACCGATTGCAGCGAATCGATGTCGTAAAGATAAACGCCGGCCAATTCGTTCACGCGTGGATCGACATTGCGCGGCACACCGATGTCGATGACGAAAAGCGGACGGTCGATGCGCGCCCGCAAAGTCTTTTCGAAATGCGTTGGCGTCAGCAGCGGACTTTCCGAGGATGTCGATGTAATCAAGATGTCGATCTTGCTGAATTCGTCCGGCCAATTTTCGAATGGCACCGCTGTTCCGCCGACGACCGCGGCGAGTTCGCGCGCGCGTTCGGGCGAGCGATTGCTCACGCGAAGATCGACAACTCCACGCGACGCAAGGGCGCGCGTTGTCCGTTCCGCATTTTCGCCCGCGCCGATAATGAGAACTTTGCAGCGCGGTAAGTTGCCGAAAATTTTAGCGGCAAGATCGACAGCGACCGATCCGACGGAAACGGCACCGCGCGTGATGTCGGTTTGCGAGCGCACTTCTTTCGCCGCGCGAAAGGCGCGTTGGAATAACCGATGCAGATATGGCCCGACCGCGCCGGATGTGCGCGCGGCTTCGTAGGCTTTCTTCGCCTGACCAAGCACTTCGGTTTCGCCGACAACCATCGAGTCCAATCCGGATGCGACTCGGAAAAGATGCTGAACGCACTCGACATTCTCGTGCCGATAAAATGGGGACAGCTCGGAAATGTGATTGTCGATCTTGCGCGAGAGACAACGCGCGACCTCGGACGTCGCGACAGGATTTTCCGAAGCCGCATAAACTTCCACGCGATTACACGTCGTGAGCACGAGCGCTTCCGCGCAACCGGCGTCGCGCAACACGCAATCCGTCTCGCGATTGCCGGCAAACATTTCGCGTGTTTCCACATTCGCGGTGTGATGGCTCAGGCCGACGCAAAACAAATTCATATCAATGGATCTGCGCGCTAAAGCTAATGCCCCACAACAACGTGAGCGCGGCCGCGAATCCGACGATGCAAAGCGCGGCAATACGTTTGGGCGCGAACCAGCGCGAGTACCGTCCCTGCAAAATCGCGCCGTACAAAACCCATACGCCGACCGCGCACACGATCTGCAAATGCGGCAACGGTCCGCCGACAAAGAACCCGCTCGTTAGGCCGAGCGTATACAGAAGAAAGCCCAACCAAAGCAAACGCGTGATCGCGGCGAACAAATCGCTCAGCGGCGGCAGATGATAGAAGATCGAGTGAATGTGACGCGTCTTGAGCTGACGTTCCTGCACGAGATACATCGCGCCGGCGATGCAGGCGAGCGCGAACGCGCCGTACGCGATCATTGAAATCGAAGCGTGAAATTCGAGCCATGAATTCGCCGGCATCTTCGCCGTGTGCGGGACATCGATTGGCGCGACCAGCGCAAACGTTTGCAAGATCACGACGAGCGGCGCCGTGAACGCGCCCATGAGCGACAATCGATATGCCGGTCCGACCAGCATGTAGATCAACGCGACTGACCACGCGAGAAAGACGAACACTTCGAAAAGATTCGTGAGCGGGCAACGATGTTCGGCGTGGCCGCGGATGGAGAGGAATGCGGTTTGCAAAAGGAAGCCGGCGACGATGGCGAAAAAGTTGAAACGGCTTTGTTGAAATACGCGCGCGCGCAACGCGACCACGGTGCGCACGACCGCGACGAGATAGCAGACCGTTGAAAGAATGAGTAGTTGTCGATCCACGAAGAGCCGCCAGTCTATCGCGCGGCGTCGCGCGGTTCAACGGTTGACCTTTCGCGATGTCCCGTTAGCATCGCGCCGATGTCCGCCGAAACGATCGAAAAACTGCGCGCGGCCGTGCGGGATGTGCCCGATTTTCCCAAGCCGGGAATCATTTTCAAAGACATCACCACGATCCTGAAGGACGCGAATTTTTTCCGGCAATCGGTCGATTTGTTTCTCGACGAATGCCGCCATCACAAGATCGACAAGATCGTCGGCATCGATGCGCGCGGATTTCTTTTTGGTTCGGCGGTCGCGTACGAGCTCGGCGTCGGCTTTGTGCCATTGCGCAAGAAGGGGCGTCTGCCGTGGAAGACCGAGACCGCTTCTTACACGCTCGAGTACGGCGAAGCGGAAATGGAATTGCACATCGATGCGATCGAGCGCGGGGAGAAAATTGTGTTGATCGACGATTTGCTCGCGACCGGTGGAACGTCGGCGTCGGCCATTACGTTAATTAAAAAAGTGGGCGGCGATTTGCTGAGCGCGATGTTTCTGATCGAGCTGGAGTTTTTGCACGGCCGCAAAAAACTCGAGGGGACTCCGGTGATATCATTCCTGAAATATTAGATGTCGATCTTGCGCGCATCGCGCACGACCACTTCCATTTTAATATCCTGGAAGGCGAGTTGATCGTGGATCGCGCCTAACAATTCCAGCGCGCGATTGTCCGGCATGTGCGCGCAACGCACTTCGATCCGCGCGCGTTTGCCGACGAGCTCCGGATGAGCTTCCGCCATTTCGCCATCGAGCAGGAACGAGACGTAGGTGTTGAATCGCTCCTGCAATTCGTGCAGGCGCTCATCGTTCCCGTCCCACTCGCGCTCCTCTTTCATCACGAGCACGACCTCGTCGGTCTTCGGGTCGTGCGCGACCATGTCGATAACGTGGCTCACGCGCGCAACGAAGATCGACAATTGCATTTGGCAAGATTAATTGAGCGCGTGGCCAAGCCGAAAAAATTGACGTTACTCGGGCGGAGTGAGGCGAAGCTGCCGGGTTCGCCTAACGAAGCGCGGCTGGAGACGTTTCCGAACCCGGCGCCGAAGCGCGATTACTGGATTCATTTCGAGACGGACGATTTCACTTCGCTGTGTCCGGTCACCGGCCAGGCGGACTTCGCCAGGATCGACATCGACTATGTGCCCGACCGCATGTGCATCGAGAGCAAGTCGCTCAAGTTTTATCTGGCGTCGTTTCGCAATGAGCGCGCGTTTAACGAAGCGGTCACAAACCGCATTCTCGACGATTTCGTGCGCGCATGTTCGCCACGCGAAGCGATTATCACCGCGCAATTTTCAGCGCGCGGCGGAATCGCGTTGACCGTTCGCGCGGAAATGCCGCGAAAGTAGTTGTCGATCTTAGCGAGACGCGACCGGATTCGCGCTCGTCGATTTCTGCACGATCTCTTTGCGCAACGCGCTCGCGCCGCCGCCGCGCATCTTCGTCCACCAAAGCACAATGGGCGATGCGATGAAGATGGATGAATACGTTCCGACGACAACGCCGATGATGATGGCGAGCGAAAAGTCGCGCAGCACCGCGCCGCCAAAGAGGAACAGACACAAAATCGGAATGAGCGTGACCGTGCTGGTGAGCAACGTGCGGCTCAACGTCTGATTGATGCTGTCGTTCATGATCTTCTCGATCGTGCCTTTGCGGCCGCTGGCCAGGCCTTCGCGAATTCGATCGTAAACAACGATTGTATCGTTGATCGAGTAACCGGCGATGGTAAGCACGGCACCGACCATGGTGAGGGTGAGCTCGCGGCCTAACAATGCGAATACTCCGACGGTGATGATGACGTCGTGGAGCAAGGCAACGATGGCGCCGACGGCGAAGGAAAGCTCGAACCGCAGCGTAACGAAAAGCAAGATTCCAAGAATGCCGAGCCCGAGCGCGATGAGCGATGTCCGCGCAAGCTCGCCGCCCACGAGCGCGCCGACGCGCTCTGAACCTTCCACTTTGAATCCAGCGGTCGGCATGGACTGCATGATCTGGGCTTCAACTTTGTCGCTCGTATTCAACGGTGTCCGTACGGTGATGTAATTCTTGCCGGCCTGCTGCGATTCCTGAATGGCGGCGTCGGCTTCACCGATGGCACTGAGTGCATGTCGAACTTGTCCGATGTCGATCTTGTTAGGCGCGCTTAGCGTGACAAGATCGCCGCCGCGAAAATCGACGCCGAAATTCTTTTCGCCGCGCACGTAGAACGCGCCTGCGCCGGCGAGGATGAGCGCGAGCGAACACATGCAGGCGAGAAAACCTTTGCCGAGAAAGTTG
>JBEEGX010000034.1:0-30981 GCA_041167105.1 Verrucomicrobiota bacterium | reverse complement strand
TTCTTCGACGAACCGTTCAACTTTAACGACCGAAACGGTTTTATCGGCGGCGGACAAGTCGGATTCAATCTCCAGCTCGGCGCCATGTTCGTGATCGGCGTAGAGGGAACCTTTTCCGGCGGCGATCTCAGTGACAAAACCACCAGCACCTTCATCGGCGGAACAACTCCCGAGACGGAGGGGAAGCTCGACACGAACTGGATCGCGACTGTCGGCGGACGGTTAGGCGTGACCTTCTGGCAGAACCGCGTCCTGTTTTACGGCAAAGGCGGTGTCGCGTTCACCGACTACGACTTCAACACGCGCGAGATCGGCGATAACGGCGTATTTCATTTCGACGATAACGAAACGATGCCGTTAGTGGGCGTCGGAATCGAATACGCCTTCACCTGCCATTGGTCGGTGCGCGTCGAATACAATCACTTGTTCTCGGAAGACAACAGGGACGTGACCGGCACTGAAACGGATCCGCCGGACCACTTCGACACGACGTTTCGCCTCAGACGCGGCGACTGGGACACCGTGACCGCCGGCATCAATTTCAAGTTCTGATTGTCGATCTTGTGTTGAGCTAAGATCGACAATTACATCACGGTCCATTTCTTTTCCCACAAGCGCACGCCGCCGCGGAATGCGTTTTCATTTTTGCCGCGCTCAATTCCGGCGGGCAGTTTCGTGAAGCGATGGACGTTGCCACCGCCAAGAACTACGCGATCGGCAATGGTCGCCTGTTTTAATTGCCGCACCGCGAAGAGCACTTCACGTTTCCACTCTTCTAGGCCTAACCGATCGATTCCCGGAATGCCGAGGAATTTCTCGATGACCTCACGATTGGCATAGGGCAGATGTCCGAACTCGAGCGGCATGACGTGTCGCTCCCAAACTAGCGCCGATCCGAGACCGGTGCCGAGGCCGAGAAACAAAACACGGCCGCGGCCGCTGTAACTTCCGAGCGCTTGCATGGCGGCGTCGTTGATCACGCGCGTCGATTTGCGCAGCGCTTTTGTGAAATTGAATCCGATCCAACCGATGCGGAGATGCGTTGGTTCTTTGATGATGCGGCCGGCGCGGACCGGCGCGGGAAAACCGATCGAGACGGCGTCGAATTTCCAACCGCGCGCGGCCTCGTTAAATCGCGCGACGAATTCGCGCGGTCCCATTGATTCGCCGGAATCGAATTCTCGTTTTTCGCGCGGCGAGCGCAAAAGTTTCACGTGCGTGCCGCCGATATCGACGACGAGAACTTTTTTCCGCGCCGCCGGCATGACGATGTCGATCTTTTAATCGCCGATGCCGAGCCGTTGCAGGAAACCTTTGCGTTCGCTCCTGGTTTCCGCGCTGGCCGGCCAGCATTCCACGATCTCGAGCGCGAGGAATCGGAACAAGGTCACGCGCGCGAATTTGTAATCGAGCCGCAGATTTTTGGCGATCTGCTGAATCGTGCGCACGCCGTTGAATTGCGACGCGAACTGCGCCTCGGCCACGGTGAGTTTCAAATTCTGCACGCGCTCGAATCCGTCTTTCGTATACGCGGGAATCGAAGTTGCGTCGTAATCGCTCTGGTTGCCCAAGTCCTGCAATTGCACCGAGCGCAAAGTCGCGAGCGCCCAATTATCGATATCGCTTTCGCGTGGAAGATCGCGCGCGTAATCGGGCAGCGCGGTTTGTTCGAACATAAAACGCACGCGCGGCGCCGTCCATAATTGCGCGAAAAGTTTCTGGCCGTAATGCTGCACCAATTGCACCGCCGGCTCGCGCAAAATCAATTCCTCCTGCGCGAGCGTGAGGAACATCGGGCAACCGGTCTCGCGTTGTGTCGCGCGCGCCGCGTCGATTCGCGCAAGATCGACATTCGTCAATGTGATCGGCGAATCCGTGCAGTAGGAATCGGCGTCGCGCGTCGTCACCAGAACGACCTCACCGTTCTCGGCCAGAAGATCGACAGGTTCCCGGTCCCAGAATAATCGTAGCGCGCCGCTGAGTTTTTGTTTCCCGATCGCTTGCAGCGCCCAGTTGAGTGAAAAAAAGCGGGTGTCGCCGCAGAAATATGCGCCGTGCGTCACCTCTGCCGTCGGCAAAGTACTCTCGTCGACCTCCGTCGATGCGAACGCCGATTGCGTTTCCGCGCCCGTTGCTTCCGGCCATTGCGCACCCGGCGTCGGAGCGCTCCACCATTCGTCTTCGGCGGGTGGCGCGGAGGGCGTTGGCTCCGAAGCTGGTTCCAGAGTTGGTTCCACGGAAGTTTCCTGCGGCATGAATGTCGCCTCGGTCGTGGCCGGCGGTTCTGCGCTGCTGGCCGCGGCCGCTTCGCGTTCGCGCGCGGCGGTGTCCGATTCCTCCGATGATTTCGGCATATGCGTCTCCACTGTTTTCGTAAGCAAATCCGATGTGAAAGGTTTATTCAAGACTCCAATCACATTCGGATGCGCGGCCTTGTCCGGCTGCAGGTCGGTGCCTAATCCCGACATGTAGAGCACGCGCACCTTCGCCGTTTTCGCATCGTTAGCCAGCATGCGCATAAATTCGTCGCCTTTGCCGTCCGGCAAAATGTAATCGAGCAAAATCAAATCCGGCGCGCTCGTCTTCGCCGCCTTCAATCCTTCGGCCGCGGAGGAAGCCGTCGTCACGTCGTAGTACGCTTCGCGCAAAATATCGCGCACGAAATTCAACAGCATCTTGCTATCATCGACCACCAAGACCCTGCGCTTGTGCGTATGCGGCTCGATCCGCCGCCGTCGTGGCGCCGCGCCCGCTTCATCGAGTTTGCGCGCGCCTTCCATCAATAACACCTGCCAGTCCATCTCGATCGTGCGCGGCGGATGCTCGCCCGCGATCTCGGAAATCGTTCCGCCTTTCCACGACATCAATTCATTAAACGCGGCCATGCCTTCCTTGCCCTCGGCCGTGGCGTGGCGCACCTGACCGTTCTCGAAATAAACTCGCGCCTTCTTCCCGTCCGGCGCGGTGAACTCGATCGCCGCCGTAGCTCCGCTCATGCATTTAAGCTGAATGATGTCCGCGATGTGCAATTCGCTCAGCGTTCCTTGAAACTTTTCTTTGTCCCCGCGTCCGGCCGGTTGTAACAACGCCTGCACAAGATCGACAAAGTCGCTATGCGGAAACGGCTTCTCCAGAAAATGAATCGCGCCGAGCCGGGCGCTGCGCTCGCGCGCCGCGGCCAGATGCGTTGCCGTTAAAATAATCGCGCGCGCATTCGGATGGCTCGTACGCAGATCGAGCAAAAATTCCTGGCCGAGGTCGTAGGTCGCGTCCACGTCGAGCACGAACAGATCGGGACGCGTTTCGCCGGCCAGTCGCTGCGCTTCGCCTAACGACCGCGCAAGATCGACAATCGCCTTTGGCGCGACCTCGCGCAGCGCTTTGCGAATTTCCTGGGCCAGATGCTCCTCCGGTTCCAGCACCAGAACCCGTGCTTCCGAATTCATTGCGGCATCCCTACGACTGTCTCTCTCCCTGCGCAAATCGCGCCGCTAGTTCGCGCCGGCTAATCTTTCCGCGCTCGTTCACCGGAATTTCATCGACCAGGAAAATCCGCTTCGGCACCTGCCAGCCGCTCAATCGCGCCCGACAAAATTCCAGCAACTGCGCCTCGCTAAGATCGACATCGACAATCACGCAGGCCGCGACCTCTTCATTTCGCTGCGGCGATTTTCTTCCAAACACGATGACCTCGCGCACTCCGCGACATTCGCGCAAATGCGCCTCGATCTGCGCCGGATTCACTTTCTTGCCCGCGACATTAATCAGATCGGAGGTGCGGCCGACGATTTTGAATCCGTCGCCGCAGCGCGCGAGCAAATCGTCCGGACGAAAAACTCCATGCCCAAGTTTCTCTTTGTCCGGCTCGGGAAAATATCCGTCGCCCACCGCGCCGCTGCGCACTTCGATCTGCGACGAATCGGTCAACGCAAGATCGACATCTTCCATTGGCGTGCCGACGTAACCGTCTTCAAAGAGGGTTCCGTCGCGGTCGTAACAAATCCCGCCGCATTCCGACGAACCGTAAAAGGAATGGATCGGCAGCTTAAACTTTTCATAAAACCTTTTTGCCAGCGCTCCGCTCAACGGCGCGCCCGCCGAAATGCACAGGCGCAGTTTCGGCAGCGGCGGCACGTCGGACATTTCGCAAAACGCCTGATAGAAGACCGGCATCCCTGGAAACACGGTCGCGTGCGTCCGCGCAAGATCGACAAGTACGGCGCGCGGTAATCGGTCGCTGCTCAAAACCATCGGCACACCGCGCGCGATGAGCGGCGTGAGCAAATTGCTGAAGCCATACGAATGCGAAACCGGAATGACGCCGAAGTTAAGATCGACATCAGTGATTCCCATCGTCGCGCAGATTTGATTGCAATCCGCGAGCAGTTGCTCGGACTGAAAGCGAATCGCGCGCGGCGCGGCCGTCGTGCCCGAAGTTAATTTCAGAAGTGAAGGCGGCTTCGTTTCCCAATCTGGCGGGTGTTCATTGTCGATCGGGCAAATGCCGTCGGAAATGATTCCGCTCGCTGCGCAAATTTTCACCACCGCATCGCGTTCCGCATCGCTCATCGATTGCTCGAGCGGCAACACGACCACGCGCTTGCGCAAACACGCGAGTAGAAGCGCCGGCCAATCGGGATGGTTCCCGATTTGAATCGCCAGCACGCTGCCCACATCGAACATGTCGATCTTGCGCGCGGAGCTTTGCGCGTCAGATTCGATCTGCGCGAATGTGCGCGAAACTTTTCCGTTCGTGTCGAAAATGGCAGCGGCATCGCCTTTGCGCGCGAGCGTTTCACGCCAGGCATTCAGCAGCGCGTCGTCGGATTTCATCGCTTGCGAATTTGGCTTGATCGGCTACGTTGCGCGCTCCCGAATCAGAATGAAAGCGGACATTCATCCAGAATATTTCGAGACCGATATCGTGTGCGCGTGCGGCGCGGTGTATCACACCCGCTCGACCCGGCGCGATGTGAAGATCGGCATTTGCGCCGCTTGCCATCCGTTTTTCACCGGCGAACAAAAGTTCGTCGACACCGCCGGCCGCGTGGAGAAATTCGCGAAGCGTTACGGCAGCACCAAAGCCGTCCGCGCGGCCAAAGCTTAGCTGGTGATTTCTGTAGCGGCGGTCTGCGACCGTCGCCATCTGTCGACGCAACTGTCGCGTCGTTTTTGCCATGGACTTTAATCTTCTCATTCAACGTAAACGCGAGCGCTTCGAAGAACTCGATCGCGAGATCGCGGACCCGGCGTTATTTTCAAATCGCAAACGCGCGCAGGAAGTGATGCGCGAGCACTCGAATCTGAAACAGGCGCTGGCGCAGTGGGATGAGCTCGAAGCCGCGCGCAAACAACTCGACGATAATCGCGAGCTGGCCTTGTCGCGCGATGTCGAGATGGCGGCGATGGCGGAAGATGAAATTCCCGATCTGCAAAAACGAGTTGTCGATCTTGAACGCGAGATGCAGATCGCGCTTTTGCCGCCGGATGAGAATGAGGATCGCGATGCTATTGTCGAAATCCGCGCCGGCACCGGCGGAAGCGAAGCCGCCATTTTCGCGGCCGATCTGTACCGCATGTATCACCGGTATGCCGAAGCGGCTGGCCTAACGATCGAAGACTTGGAATCGAGTCCGTCGGAGCTCGGCGGATTGAAGGATGCGATCTTCAAAGTCTCGGGCGAATCGGTTTTTCGAAAATTGCGATATGAGAGCGGCGTTCATCGGGTGCAACGTGTCCCCGCAACCGAAGCGCAGGGACGCATTCACACTTCCACCGCCACGGTCGCCGTCCTCCCCGAGGCGGAAGATGTCGATCTTGAATTGAAGCCGGAGGATTTGCGGATTGAAGTTTGCCGGGCCGGCGGACCGGGCGGCCAGGGCGTGAACACGACCGACTCGGCCGTGCAAATCCTGCACATTCCGACCGGGCGCATCGTGCGTTGCCAGGACGGTCGCAGCCAGCAGAAGAACAAGGAAAAAGCCCTAACTATCATGCGAGCGCGCTTGCTCGAGGACAAAAAGCGCGAGGAAGAGGCAAAATATTCCGCCACGCGCAAAAGCCAGATCGGTTCCGGCGGCCGCGAAGAAAAAATTCGCACTTACAATTTTCCGCAGAACCGCATCACCGATCACCGCATCGGCCTGACGCTTTATAATCTCGACCGCGTCATCGAGGGCGATCTCGATGACATGATCAAAGCGCTGCAAGCCGCGGATATGGCCGAGCGATTGGAAGAGACGTCGCTGGCATGACGCTGCTCGAGGTGCTGCAGTCGAGCACCGAGTATTTCAAGAAACGCAAGATCGACAATGCGCGTTTGAATGCGGAGCACTTGCTCGCGCACGTGCTCGGGCGGAAACGGATCGAGCTTTATCTCGAATTCGAGCGGGCGCTCGATGAAAGCGAATTGGCCCCTTTGCGCGATCTTGTGCGGCGTCGCGGTGAAGGCGAGCCGCTGCAGCATTTGTTAGGCACGGTCGAGTTTTGCGGAAACGTTTTCAAGATCGACAAGCGCGGGATGGTGCCGCGGCCTGAAACGGAAGAGTTGGTTGAGCTCTTGAACGCGGAAGGCGGAAGGCGGAAGGCGGAAACGATTTTGGATGTTGGAACGGGCAGCGGTGTTATTGCGCTCAGCCTGGCAGCGAAATTTCCAGACGCGCAGGTGAGAGCGATCGACATCTCAGAAGATGCGCTCGCGCTCGCTGCCGAAAATGCGGAGCGACTTGGTCTAACGGCGCGGGTTCAATTTCGCAAAGGTAATCTACTCGAGGGAATTTCTGAAACGTTCGACCTGATCGCGGCCAACCTTCCTTACATTGCCATGCAAGATCGACAATCACTCGCGCGCGAAGTTTTGCACGATCCCGAGGTGGCGCTTTTCGGCGGCGAGGGCGGTGATGAAATTATTCGCGAGTTAATCGCGCAGGCGCCCACGCGTTTGCAGCCGAACGGCTTGCTCGCGCTCGAAATTGGACTTGGCCAGGCCGAACCGCTGGTCGAATTGCTCGCGCAAAAGAATTTCCACGACATCGAAACGAAACAGGATTATCAAAGTCTCCCTCGATTTCTCTTTGCCCGATATGGATAAAATTCGCATCCACGGTGGCCACGCACTCAGCGGCTCGATCAAGATCAGCGGCTCGAAAAATTCCGCGCTGCCGATTCTGGCCGCGACGCTGCTCACGCGTGAGGAATGTTGCATCCGCCGCGTGCCCGACCTGAGCGACACCAATTACATGGTGCAAATTCTGGCGCACCTCGGCGCGCATGTGGAACGGGCCAGCGGCAACGTCGCGGTGACAGCCGAGAATGTGAATTCAGTCGCGCCGTACGACGTCGTCAGGCGAATGCGCGCGTCGGTCTGCGTGATCGGGCCGTTGTTAGGCCGGTGCAAGGAAGCGACCGTGTCGATGCCGGGCGGTTGCGTCATTGGCGATCGGCCGATCGATTTGCATTTGAAAGGGTTCGAAGCGCTCGGCGCGGCGGTGCGCGTGGAAGGCGGTAACATAAAAGTGTTCGCGCCGAAATTGACCGGCGCGATCATTAACTTGCGCGGAAAATTTGGACCGACTGTGCTCGGCACCGATAACGTGATGATGGCGGCGGTGTTGGCCGAAGGCACGACGGTGATCGAAGGCGCAGCGCAGGAACCGGAAGTTGTCGATCTTGCAAATTTTCTGAACAAGATGGGCGCGAAGATTGAAGGCGCCGGCACGCGGCGCTTGATTATCGAAGGCGTGAAAGAATTGCACGGGGCGGAGCACGACGTCATTCCCGATCGCATCGAAGCGGGAACGTTTCTGGTCGCGGGTGCGATTTGCGGCAAAGGGATCACGATCAAACGCGTCGAGGCAGAGCATGTGCAGTCGGTGACGACGGCGCTAACGAACTGCGGATATAAGCTCGACATCGACGGCGATTCCATTTCGGTTTCGCCGAATGGCGCGACCAAGCCGCTCGAATTAGTGACTGAACCGTATCCCGGATTTCCGACCGACATGCAGGCGCAAATGTGCGCGCTGCTCTCGACGACCGACGGCATCAGCGTCATCACCGAACAAATTTTCCCGCAACGTTACATGCACGTGGCGGAACTGAAACGCATGGGCGCACATGTCGATCTTGAAGGGCCGACCGCGGTCATCAAAGGAGTCGATCGGCTTCACGGCGCGCCGGTGATGGCGAGCGATCTGCGCGCGTCGGCTGCGCTCGTGCTCGCGGGATTGAAAGCGGACGGTGTGACCGAAGTGAGTCGCGTTTATCACATCGACCGCGGCTACGAACACCTCGATGAAAAGCTGCGCGATCTCGGCGCCGAGATCGAACGCGTTCAGGCCTGAACCAAGCCGCGCAGCGTTTTCAGGTTGGCGATATCTTCGGCGAGATTCTTTTCCTTTGGGGTTTCGAGCACCTTCGGGATTTTGCGGAGACGTTTGTCGCGCATGATGAATCGAAACGCATCGAGACCGATTTTTCCTTTACCGATGTGTTCATGTCGATCTACCCGCGAGCCGCGCGGCGTTTTCGAATCGTTCAGGTGAATCGCCTCGAGTTTTTTCAATCCAATGACGCGATCGAATTCGCGAAACGTTTTTCGCGTGCCCGCTTCGCTCGAGATGTCGTAACCGGCAGCGAAGACATGCGCGGTGTCGAGGCAGACGCACAAGCGCTCCGGCTCGCGCACGTTCTCGATGATGTGCGCGATGTGTTCGAAGCGATGGCCCAGACACGAGCCTTGCCCGGCCGTGGTCTCGAGCGCGATTTTCGTTTTCACATTCGGGATTACTTCGAAGACGGCGTCGATCGAATTGGCGATCTTCGTTAGGCCAGCTTCTTCGCCGGCGCCGAGATGCGCGCCGGGATGCATCACAAGAAACGGCAGCTCGAGTTGATCGGCGCGCGTGAGCTCCTCGGCCAGGGCGCGCATGGAGTTCGCGTGAAACAGCGGATTCGTCGCCGCAAGATTGATGAGATAATTGCTGTGCGCGAAGATCGACAATAGCTCGGCGCGTTGCCGGTGATCGAGAAACGCGCGGATCTCTTCGCGCGCGAGCGGACGGGCGAACCATTGCATGTTGTTCTTCACGAATATCTGCACGGCCGTGCATTGAATCGAGCAGCCGCGCTCGATCGCCATGTGCACGCCGCCACCGATCGACATGTGCGCGCCGAGGAGGATTTTCAAAATCTCTTCGGATGCCAGTCCGGTTTCTTCAAACTGCCTTCGCCGACGTATTCGAAAAATTTGTAGACCGGTTTCATGAGCAGACCGGCGGCGCCGTGCATGTCCATGCGCACTTCGAAGTTCAATTTGTCGTCGAGAAAGTGAAGGTCGCCGTGGCCGAGCATGCTGAACCATTCGCCCGCGACTTCGAGGTCGTCGGTGTGGATGACGCCATTGTCGATCTTGAATGAAGCCGTCGCCTTCTTCCCGATGCTGTAACCGGTGCCGGGCAAAATGCTCGACATAATTCCGGAGAGCGGTCCGAAAACCGGAATGGCGAAGACGTCGCCGTTGGTCACTTCGATTTTGCCGGTGCCGCGCATGGCGCGCGCATCGGCGCCGACGCCGGTGAAATCATATGCGCCGTTGAGCAGACCGTGCGCCGTTTTATATTGCCAATACAAATCCGTGAGCTTGGGAAAATCGAGGTGCTCGGCCGCGATCTTCGCGTGATAACGCTGGTCGTTGTGCGCGAGTGAAATCTCGGCGCCGCCGCGCACGCTGCCGGAAAAAATGGCCCCGCGAAGATCGACAATCTGCAAGCGATCGTTCGTGAAAATCAATTTCGCGGTCACGCGATCGAACGGCAACGTCTGGCCGAGAAAAACGTAATCGAGCCCGCGCGCGCCATCGACCACGATGTCGATCTTCGTTCCTTTGCCGCCGGCGAATTGATACAGGCCGTTGATCGAGAGGTTCGGCGGCTGGTGAAATTTGTAAGGCAAAATTGTTTTCACCAGATCGGGATCGACCCACACGATCGCCTCCACCGGGTTCATCGAGGTTTTGATATTGTTGATCCGCACCTCGTGATTTTTGAAATCGTAGGTGAACGTGCCGCTGCCGCTGCCATCGTCGCGCACCACGCGCAAATCGGAATAGGTGACCGCGCCGTCGCCGAAATGAATTTTTGAAGTCGCGCTATTCATCCACGCGCCGCGAAAGCGCGTGCGGCCGAGCGCAAGCGTGCCGTCACCCTGCCACGATTCCGGCTTGTCGTTAGGCCCGCGGATTTCGAGATGAATCGCGGGCCGCTCTTGAAATTGCCACTCGCGTAAAAATTTCTGCATCTCGGGCGAGAGCGCGCTCTTTACCACCATCGGATCGATCGTGCTGTCGACGTTGAGACGAAAATCATTTGGGGCATCGAGCAGGTCGGCGCGCAGCTCGCCTTTGTCCTGACGTGCGCGCAATTCGCGCACAAACGTGCGCTCGCCGTCCCACGCGAAATCGGCCGCGACATCGGTGAGCGGCACGTTGTGATAGGTCAACCCATCGACGGCGGCGTGTCCGGTGATTTTAAATTCCGGCCGCTGCTCGCCGATTTTTCCCGAGGCGGAGATGTCGATCTTGGGCGGAGAGGCAAAGATCGCATCGGTCAGAAGTTTGCCCTGGCCTAACGACGCCAGCAACGCTTGCACGTCGATGCTGCTGCGCGCGTGCAGATTGATCACACCGGTTTGCCGGCTCCAATCGCCGTGCGCGGAAAATATTCCGCCGGCGTCATGCCATTCGAGTTGATTGATCGTTAGGCGTTGCTCGGCGTATTCGGTGGTCGCGAGCAAATCGTGCAACTCATATTCGCCGCGCCGCACGTGCGCGCCGCGCAACGTCGCCTCGACCCGCGCGTCCTCCAGATCGGCGAGGTCGCCGCTAAACTTCACCTGCAACGACGGATGCTCAGCCGGATATTTCAGCTTCTCGAGTTCATCCACGAGGCGTTGCAAGATCGACAATCGCCTTTCCCATTCTTCCGGCGTGAGCGGCGGCGAAGGTTTGTAATCGGCGCGCTTGATCAACTGGCCGGTCACGGAAATGCGCACGCCGCAGAACAATCCTTCCGCCTGGCTCACGACAATTTGTTCCGGCGGAAAATAAATGTGCGCGTTGAAATGCTGCAGCTGCGGTTTTTCTTTTGCGCTCTTCGCCGGCACAGGCAAACGCAGTTGGGCATTGCGCACGTCGAGACCGTTTAGGAAGGGCTGACGTTGCAACAAGGCGGCGTAATTGAGATCGAGCGCGATCTCGCTCACGACCGCAAGCGTGTTCTCGCGATTTTTATAATCGTAAATGCGCACGTCCTGCGCGATGAGGCCGCGGAATGGATCGAGCGTGAGATGCGCGATGTGCGCTTCGACGCCGCGCTTGTGCAGCTCCTCGGTGATGAGCTCGCGCGTTTTGCGGCCGAATCCTTTCGTCGCTAAATACCAGCCGCCGCCGACGCCCGCGGCAATCCCGAGCACGACGAGCAGACGCAACGTGCTGACCAGAAAACGCCGGTGGAAATGCGATTGTCGATCTTGCCCGGACGTGGCAGAGGTGGGCGGCGGCTCGACAGTTTCGGTCGACATGACAATTGAAAATTTACCCGCGATCAACGCTTCGCTCAATTTCGTGAGCGCAGTTTTCATTTCGGCCGGCTGGTTCTGGATCCGGCGCGAGATTTGGCAGCGGCACGTGCCGTGCATGATCGCCGCCATCATCACGTCGACGGCGTTTCTCATCTGCTACGTCATCTATCATGTGCATGCCGGCGAAAAATCTTCCGGTTACAGCGGCGCGATCGCGTGGATTTATTTTCCGATTCTCGTCACGCACGTGTTGCTCGCGTTTGCAGTGTTGCCGCTCGTCATCATGACGCTCGTGCCGGTGTTTCAACGGCGCTGGGATAAACATCGCCGGCTTGGAAAATGGACGATGCCGATCTGGCTCTACGTTTCGGTCACAGGCGTGATCGTTTACCTGATGCTGTATCAATGGTTCCCGCCGCACGGGTAAGATCGACAAGGGCAAGATCGACATGTTGCACTCGGTTGAAGTTTGATGTTTTATCAAGCAGCGATGGTTACGATCGCAACATTTCACGAACCGGCCAAAGCGCGGGAGCTGAAAGATCGCTTCCAGAAAGCGGGCATCCGCGCCGATATTCATAACGAAGGCCATCTCCAACGCGTCGCCTTCATGTCGAAGCCGCAGGCGAATGTGAAATTGCAGGTGCAGGACGACGATTTCGAACGCGCGCAAAATCTGATGGTCGAATGGCAGCAGAGCGATCCGCAGATCGGCACTGCGATGGTGCGTTGCCCGCAATGCAATTCTTCAAACATCGAATATCCGCAAATGACCCGAAAGGCGATTACGCCGTGGATGATGGTCTTGCTCTACACCCTGCGGATTTTGCCGAAGGAATTCTACTGCGGGGATTGTCACTTCACCTGGAGCAATGAAGAGGAGCCAACGATCGGCCGGCTCTGGCATCGCTTGTTTCCCGGGACGCAACCGGAAACGAAAACGCCCTAACGACCAGCGCGCGGTTGCTCAGCGGCGCGGCTTCGGCATGGTTGTCTCCCGCGGATGAAATGGCTTTTCGTTTTATTTTTGGCTGTCGTGATTTTCGGCAGCGCGGCTTTTTTCGGTTACAACCTGTTTTTCAAACAGCAGATCGTGATCGAGAAAGAAAAGAAAGGCGAGCTGCCGCAAGAAGCTAGGATCGACATCTCACTGCCGGAGTTTCAGGCGGCGGCGAAACTGCGGCAGGACAGCAAATTGCCGGAGGCGCGCGGCGCGCTCATGGCCTTCATCGCGAAATATCCGAACAGCCAGCACACGGACGAAGCGAAGGATTTGTTAGGCGAAATCAATGTCGACGTCCTGCTGTCGCGCACGCCTTCGCCCGAAAAACAGGAATACATTGTGAAACCGGGCGACGTTTTGCAGAACGTCGCGCGCCGGGTGAAATCGACGCCGGAGCTGATCATGCGCATGAACAATATGAGCAGCACTATGCTGCACATCGGCGAGAAATTGCTCATCTCGCATCCGGAATTTTCGCTCTTCGTCCAACGCAAACCGAAGTTGATCGTGCTTTTGGACCACGGAAATTTTTTCAAGCAGTACCACATTCAGGAAGAGAAACTCAGCCCGAAGCAGCCGCCGAAAGTGGCGACGAAAGTGGCGGAGGTGATGGCGTTTCGCGGCGGCAAGCGCGTCGGCTTCGGAACCAGAGAGTACGTCGGCAGCACGCGCTGGATCCGGTTGGGCTCGTCCGCTTACACGATTTATTCCGTGGCCGACGGCGCGCACCCGAATCTCGAGCAACCGCCGCCGCCCGCGGGCATTGGTTTGGCGGCCACCGACGTGGAAGAACTGAGCAGCCTTGTAAACAAGAACATGCCTGTCACCATTACCGATTAGCGCGATGGAATTGCAGCCGCTCGATTTCGAAAAACCGATCCTGGAACTGCAAAAGAAATTGCAGGAGCTGCGCAGTCATTCCGATGAGCACGATGTCGATCTTGACTCGGAAGTGGAAGCGATGGAGGCAAAGCTCGGGCGCACACGGCGCGAAGTTTATGACAACCTGACAGCCTGGCAGCGGGTGCAAATCGCAAGACATACACAACGGCCCTTCGCGCTCGATTACATCGAGCGATGCTTCAGCGACTTTATCGAATTGCATGGCGATCGATTTTTCGCCGACGACCGCGCCATGCCGAGCGGATTGGCGCGGTTAGGCTCGCATCGCTGCGTCGTCCTCACCCATCAGAAGGGCCGCAACACGAAAGAGAATGTGATGCGCAATTTCGGCTGCGCGCATCCGGAAGGTTATCGCAAAGCGCTGCGCTTGATGAGGCTGGCGGAGAAATTCGGCATGGCCGTCATATCGCTCATTGATACTCCGGGCGCGTATCCTGGTATCGGCTCGGAGGAACGTCACATCGCGGAAGCGATCGCGGTGAATTTGCGTGAGATGATGCATCTGCGCGTGCCGATTGTCGCCGCGGTCATCGGCGAAGGCGGCTCGGGCGGCGCGCTCGGCATCGGCGTGGCCGATCGCGTTTTGATCATGGAGAACGCGTATTACTCCGTCATCAGTCCGGAAGCTTGCTCGGCCATTTTGTGGCGCGACCGGCGGCACGCGCCCGAAGCGGCCGAAGCGTTGAAATTGACCGCGCACGATTTGCTCAAACTCGATGTCGTCGATGAGATTGTGCGCGAACCGGAAGGCGGCGCGCATCGCGATTACGATCTGGCGGCGGCGAATCTCGGCAGCGCGTTGCGGCGCAATCTGGAAAAACTTCTCGAATTGCCGACGGAACAACTCCTGAAGAAGCGTTACAAAAAATTCCGCGAGCTCGGCAATTTCGCGGAAGGAAAATCCAACGGCGGCTCCGCGCGATCTTCAGTGTGATTTTGGAAATTCGGCGAACGGCACTTCGCCTTTGCTTATTGTCGATCTTGTCGTCGGCACACGCGCGCGAGTTTCAGTTCGATCGCGACACGCTTTGGTTTCCGAACTGGACGGTGTGGAATTACGCCAACGGTCTTCGCGTGCGCGAACCGGCCTCGCGTTCGCACAAGGAGAAAACGGATCGCTACACGCGACGTTGCTTTGTCATGAGCCGCGCGGTCGAGCAGTTCTACAAATTTGCGCGCTTCGAACCGAAGGCGGCGCCGATTGACGACAAGGAACTCGCGCATCGCATTCGCCAGATCACGCGAAAGCAACCGTGGCATGCTCCATTGTCACCTAACGAGCGCATCGTCTTTCCCGGTTACGCAAATCTGCGCGACTTGAGCAAAGCGAAGACGCGCGTGCTGCAAAACAATCTCGGTCTCGGTTGGCCGACGTATGCGCGCATCGGCAATTTCCGCATGTTCACCATTCGCGGCCGCGATTATCAGGAAAAGGAACACGCGGTCCTGAACGAAACGCTCGGGCGCGGCGAAATGTTCGTCGCGTATTTGTCCGATTATCCTATCCTGCACATCAATCATGCGGTGTTGATTTACGGCCGCACTTCGAAACCCGGCGGCAAGATCGACAAGTACATTTGTTACGATCCAAACCATCCCGATCGTCCGCGCGAGCTGACGTGGTTGCCGGACAAACGCGAATTCAATTTCGAAAAGGACCCCGAATTCGGCGGAGGTTACACGCGCGTTTACCAGGTTTACGGCAAGCCCTGGCAGTGATTAGTTAGGGCAAATGCCAAACCCAATTCCTTCACCCACACCTCCGGCGCCGCCCGCGCCTAAACCAATGCCGCGGCCGGAACCTTTGCCACCGAATCCCGCGCCGCCACCGGTCGGCCGCTAAGATCGACATCTACGTTTTCGGCGGCGGCGGAGGCGGAAACAAAAAACGCAACGCGGGATCGACCCGCGCTGCCCACGCGCCTTCACTGTGTTCGGCGCCTGCGATTTCGAGATACTGCAGATCATCAAAAAGCTTCCAGCCCTTCTCGACTAAAGCATCGCGCAAATGCTGCGCGCGTTCCCAACCCGGTTCCTGCGTGCCGGTATCTAGCCAAATCTTGAGCGGTAATTTGTGATCGAGATCTTCCACCATCTTCACAATGACTTCGTTGTCCCACCAGACCGACGGCGACATCACGATGAGTTTTTGAAACACATGCGAAAACCAAACTCCGAGCGACATCGTCAGTAATCCGCCTAATGACGAGCCGCCGAGCCCGGTGAATTCCGCCTCCGGTTTCGTGCGATACTTCTTGTCGATGTACGGCTTCAGCTCGCGCATGAGAAACTCGCCGTATTTCCGCGCGAGTCCTTTGCTGCGCTTCTTGCGTTTCGCTTCTTCGCTAATAACGCCGCGCGTCGGCGCATATTCGTGAATGCGCTCTTCGCCCGTGTTGTTGATCGCGACGACGATGAGAGGCTCGATCAAACGTTTCCGAATCAATCGCTGCGCGGTTTCGTCGACCGACCATTCGACGTGCGAGAAGGCGGTGGCGGCGTCGAAGACGTTCTGGCCATCCTGCAAATACAAAACCGGGTAACGATTTCGCGCGAAGCGCCGATAACCCGGCGGCAAATACACCAGAACATCGCGCCGATTTCCGAAAATCTTCGATTTGAATCTGCGATGTTTGCGAATGGTTCCGGTAAGCGTGTGAGGCTGGCGCATGCGGAGCGAGTTCCATGGACGAAGATGTCGATCTTGTCCACGTCGAGAATCGCGCGATTGACCGCGTTCAAACGCTCCCGTTATTGTCGATCTTTCCCGCAATGCAGGAGCGCTACATCAAATGGTTCACGCCGCACTTGGGCCGCGAGTTCGAGATGCTGGTATTCGGTAGCGGCGGCGGTCTGCCGCTGATTTTATTTCCGACTTCGTTCGGCCACTATTATCAGAATAAGGATTTCGGCCTGGTTGGTGCGGTCGCCAGCTACGTCGATGCCGGACGGGTCACCGTTTATTGTCCGGACGCGATCGATCTCGAAAGTTTCTACAACAAATCGATTCATCCGGCCGATCGCATGCGCACCCACAACGCGTATGAGCGCGTGATCGTGGGCGATGTTTTCGATTATGCCCGCCGCGAAGCTTCAACAAATCGCGTGGCTGTGAGCGGCGCGAGTCTCGGCGCGTATCACGCGGCCAACATTGCGTTTCGTCATCCCGATGTCGTTAGTCATCTCATCAGCCTGAGCGGTTCGTTCGACATCAGCGATTTTTTCGGCGGCTATCACGACGACAACATTTATTTCAATAGCCCCTACGAATACCTGCCGCACATGCCCGACCCGTGGAAATACAATCACATGCGCATCATTCTTGGCACGGGCGAATGGGACAACACGCGACACGAATCGATTCGCATGTCAGAAATTTTGAATGCCAAAGGCATCGCGCATTGGCTCGACGACCGGAAATGGTGCGGCCACGACTGGAATTACTGGCGCGAGATGCTGCCGTATTATTTGTCGACGTTCTGACGGCCTAACGAAGCGAACTTATGAAAAAAATCGGAATCCTTTTTGGGCAGGAAGGCAGTTTTCCGCCGGCGTTTGTCGAGCGGGTGAACCAGAAGACGGGCGGTAAAGATATCGTGGCCGAGTTCGTCAAGATCGACAAGGTGATCCAGGGCGAGCCGTGCGGATACGATGTGGTAATCGATCGCATTTCGCAGGACGTGCCGTTTTATCGCGCCTGGCTCAAGAACGCGGCGCTCACCGGCACCGCGGTGGTGAACAATCCGTTTTGGTGGAGCGCGGACGAAAAGTTTTTCAATAACGCGCTCGCGACAAAAATCGGCGTCGCCGTTCCGAAAACAGTTTTGCTGCCGTCGAACCAGCCGCCGCCGGACACGAACGACAATTCATTTCGCAATCTGGCGTATCCCATGAACTGGGAAGAAATCTTCGCTTACGTCGGTTGGCCGGCGTTTTTTAAACCGTTCGCGGGCGGCGGATGGAAAAATGTTTATCGCTTGCACGACCGCGACGAATTTTTCCGCGCCTATAACGAAACTGGCCAGCTCGTGATGATGTTGCAGGAGGAAGTGAAGTTCGACATGTACTTCCGCTGTTACTCGATCGATCAGCGCCACGTGCGCGTCATGCCGTACGAGCCGCGGCATCCATATCACTTGCGTTATCAAACGGAATGGCAGACGCCGTCTGAGATTTTGCAGAAGGTCGAAGAAGGCGTGCTGCGATTGAATGAATTCCTCGGCTACGATTTGAACACGGTCGAGTTCGCGATTCGTGATGGTGTTCCGATGGCGATCGATTTTTGCAATCCCGCGCCGGATGCGGAAGTGGCGTCAGTTGGTCAGGCGAATTTCGAGTGGGTCGTCGAAGCGGTTTCCGAGATGGCCATCCGCAAAGCGCGCGAGCATGTGCCCGGTCGAAACAATTTGAGCTGGGGAAAATTCCTCCAAGCCGCCGTGAACATGCGCCGACTGGAAGAGCTCATCTAAGATCGACAATCGTTAGATCGACAAGTTGTCTTTCGCGAGACGCGGCCGAAGTTTGTTAGCCGTTTTTTCATGAAGCAGCACACTTACACGCTTGGCATCGAAGAGGAGTTCGCGATTGTCGATCCCGTCACGCGCGAGCTGCGATCGCACATTCAGGAGATCCTCGAAGGCGGCAAAGTTCTGCTCAAGGAACAGATCAAACCCGAAATGCACCAATCGGTGGTCGAACTCGGCACGGAAATTTGCCAATCGATCGAACACGCGCGCACCCACGTTGTCGATCTTCGCAGCAAGCTGGCCGAGCTCGCCGGCAAAGCGGGATTGAAGATTGCGTCTGCGGGGACACATCCGTTTTCGCACTGGCGCGATCAGCAGATCACGCAAGGCGAGCGTTACCAGGAAATTGTGCGCGATATGCAATCGCTCGCTCGCGCGAATTTAATTTTCGGTCTGCACGTGCACGTCGGCATCCCGGATCGCGAAGCCGCCATTCACGTTATGAACCAGGCGCGATATTTTCTGCCGCACATCTACGCCCTGTCGGTCAACTCGCCGTTCTGGGTCGGACAGGACACAGGATTGAAAGGTTATCGTCTCAAAGTATTCGAGCGTTTTCCGCGCACCGGCATTCCTGATTCGTTCGAATCGCTCTCCGAGTACGAAGATTTTTGCAAGCTGCTGGTCAAAACCGGTTGCATCGACAATCCGAAAAAAATCTGGTGGGACATTCGGCTGCACCCGTTCTTCGACACGCTCGAAGTGCGCGTGTGCGATGCGCAATCGCGCGTCGACGATACGCTCGCGATCGCGGCGTTGATTCAGGCGATCGTGGCGAAGTTGTTTAAGTTACTTCGGCAAAACGTGACCTTCCGGATTTATCGCCGGCGGTTGCTCGATGAGAATCGCTGGCGCGCGACGCGTTACGGCATTGACAGCAAGCTCATCGATTTCGGCCGCGAAACCGAAGTGGAAGAGCGCAGTTTGTTGAACGAGCTGCTCGAGTTCATTTCTACGGAAGTGGACGAGCTCGGCAGCAGACGCGAGATGCAACACATCGAACGGATCATGCGCGAAGGCACCGGCGCGGATCGACAACTCGCCGTCTGGCATCACACCCACGATATGAAGGCAGTGGTCGATCAAATCGTGGCCGAAACATATGAAGGTTTGCGCGTTGCGTGAGTTATAATTTCGCGTAATTCTGAACGCTTCCAAAATGCCTGATCGTTTAACCATCGACGCCATCGACGAAGAGCTCGCACCCGGCGCACGCAACGCCATTCGCGTTTGTCTGCGTCTGAAACCGGAGGAGCGCATCACCATCATTACCGATCAGGCGACATGCGACATCGCGACCGCGTTGCAGGCCGAAGTGGAAGAGGTCGGAGCGGAGCACGCCGTGTTCGTGTTAGAGAATTATACGGAGCGGCCGACGCGAAACATGCCGCAAAATATTTTGGATGATCTCGCGCAATCGCAGGTGTCGATCTTCGCCGCGCAATCGCAGCCGGGCGAGCTCGCGGCGCGCATGCAGATGAGCGACGTGGTGAACAAGAAACGAATCCGCCACGGTCACATGGTTAACATCACGCGCGAGATCATGCTCGAAGGGATGCGCGCGGACTTCAATGCGATCGACGCGCTGAGCCAGCGCTTGATCGAACGCGCGCGTGGCGCGAACCGCATCACTTGTCGAACCGCGGCGGGGACAGATTTCGAAGCGGAATTTTCGCCGAAATTAAAATGGTTGAAGACCAGCGGCATCATCACGCCTGATAAATGGGGTAATCTTCCCGGCGGCGAAATTTTCACCGCGCCGCTCAACACCAATGGGCGCTTCGTTGTTGATGGCGTCGTTGGCGATTATCTTTGCGCGAAATACGGCGACCTGCACGACGCGCCGCTCACCATCGACGTGCGCGACAATCGCATTGTCGATCTTGCGTGCGCCCACAAGGAGTTGCTGGAAGATTTTCGCGATTACACCAGCACGGACGAGAATAGCAATCGCGTCGGCGAATTCGCCATCGGCACAAACACTGCCTGCACGCGCGTGATCGGAAATATTTTGCAAGACGAAAAAATTCCCGGCATTCACATCGCCTTCGGCCATCCTTACGCGGAGCACACCGGCGCCGATTGGATTTCGAAAACGCACATCGACTGCGTCGGCCGCGACTTCGACATCTGGTTCGACGGCGAACAAGTAATGGAGCACGGAAAATTCCTGGTGTGAGCGACGAGCTCACTCGCCTGCTCGAGAGCAACGCGCAGTGGGCGCAACGCGTCCGCGAGCGCGACCCGAAATTTTTCGAGCGGCTCGCGCAACAACAATCGCCGCAATATTTGTGGATCGGTTGCTCGGACAGTCGCGTGCCCGCGAATGAGATTGTCGATCTTCCACCGGGCGAAGTGTTCGTCCATCGCAACATCGGCAACGTCGTTGTGCATAGCGATCTGAATTGTCTCTCCGTTCTGCAATTCGCGGTCGACGTCTTGAAAGTGCGGCACGTCATCGTGTGCGGACATTTCGGTTGCAGCGGCGTGCGCGCGGCGTTGGAGAGCGAACGCCACGGACTGGTCGATAATTGGCTTCGGCACATTCAGGACGTGCGCGAGAAATATTCCGACGAGCTGGCCAAGATCGACAAGGCGGACGCGCGCGCGGCGCGCTTGTGTGAGCTCAACGTCGTCGAACAAGTCAACAACGTCGCGCGCACGCACATAGTCATCGACGCATGGACGCGCGGACAAACGCTCGCCATTCACGGTTGGATTTACGATGTCGCTGACGGATTGATCCGCGATCTGCACGTGACCGTTTCGGGACAACGCTGATGCATCCCGAGTTGCGCGCCGCGTTCAACGCGGATTTCTCGGCGGACAAATACGACGCGCTTTTGCGTTGCGTAAACGAAACCGAAAAATGGCCGGCTGATTTCCGCACCTCGGAGACGCCGATCTTTCTCACCCGCGAGTTCACCGCTGAAGTCGTGCTCGCCGCGCATGAAATTGTCGATCTTACGCGCACACGCGAGTTCATCGCACATTCGCGCAGCGCCATCCCCGCCGGCTTGGACGTTCCTAATGAATCGCCCCATCCGAACTTCATCGTCGTCGATTTCGGGATTTGTGAAGTCGAAGGCAAACTCACGCCGCGACTGATCGAGCTGCAGGCATTTCCGAGCTTGTTCGGGTTTCAGCTATTGATCCTGCACTGCTTGCGTAAAGCCTACCCCGCGATCCCGCGCAACTGGACCTCGTCGTTCGGCGGAATCAAAGACGACGCGTATGTCGATCTTTTGCGACGCACCATTATCGCCGATGCGAAACCGGAGAATGTTGTGCTACTCGAGATCGAGCCGGCCAAACAAAAGACACGCATCGATTTTGCGGCGACGGAAACGTTGCTCGGAATTCGTTCGGTTTGTGTGACGGAACTGCGAAAACGCGGCCGCGAATTATTTTATGGCGACACGCGAATCGAGCGCGTCTACAACCGCGTCATCTTCGACGAGCTGCTGCGAAGAGAAGATGTCGATCTTGCATTCAGCTTTCAGGAAGAGCTCGATGTGGAGTGGATCGGTCATCCGAATTGGTACTTCCGCATCAGTAAACATTCGCTCCCATTTCTGAAAACCGCGCACACCTCGCCCGCATTTTTCGCCAACGAATTCCCGAATGACGAAAAGATCGACAACTACGTTTTGAAGCCGCTCTATTCCTTCGCCGGACTCGGCGTCGAGATGGAGCCGACACGCGACAAATTGCACGCGGTCAAAAATCCGCGCGAATGGATTCTGCAGAAGAAGGTGCGCTACGCCGAATTCGTTCGGACGCCGGACGGCCCGAAATCAAAAGCGGAAATTCGAATGATGTTCGTTTGGCCTAACGAAGATCGACATCCAACTTTGGTTAACAATCTGGTGCGCATGAGCCAGGGCAAAATGATGGGCGTCAATTTCAACAAGGACAAAACCTGGGTCGGGTCGAGCATCGCGCTGCACGACAGCGCGCGTTAAACCGCGCGCGTCCGGATATTGATCTCGGACGTGAGGGTGCGATGCACCGGACAGCGATCGGCCATTTCCATTAATTTTTTCCGCTGCTCATCACTCAACGCCCCGCTCAACTGAATCTCGCGTTCGATCCTGTCGATCTTTCCTTCTTTCGTTTCGCATTCGGCGCAGTCCGATGCGTGAATTTTCGTGTGTCGCAACGTGATCACGATTTTTTCGAGCGGCCATTTCCGCGTGCGCGCGTAGTAGCCAATCGTCATCGAGGTGCACGAGCCGAGCGCGGCAAGGAGGAGATCGTAGGGCGATAATCCGCGGTCGGTGCCGCCGAACGAAACCGGTTCGTCGGCGGTGAGCTGGTGTGCGCCGCACTGAATTTCCTGCGCGAAGCCGCGCGCGTCGCCGGTCACGATCACAGCTGGCTCGTGGAGTTCGCTGCTCACTTCAACTCTTCGTTAACCTCGGCAAAGGCGTCGGCCGCGAATTGCAAGTCTTCGCGCGAATGGGCGGCGCTGACCTGCGTGCGAATGCGCGCGGTGCCGTGCGGGACGACCGGATAGAAAAAGCCGATGACGTAAACGCCTTTCTCGAGCATGCGCGCGGCGAACTTCTGAGATTTGGCCGCGTCGCCGATCATGATCGGCACGATCGGGTGAACGCCGGGCTTGATCGTTAGGCCACGTTCGGTCACGGCGGCGCGGAAGAATTTTGTGTTCTCTTCAAGTTTGTCGCGCAGCTCGGTTGAACGGCTGACGATCTCGAGCGCTTTCAACGCCGACGCCACAATTGGCGGCGCGACACTGTTCGAAAACAAAAATGGACGCGAGCGCTGTTTCAGAAGATCGACAACTTCTTTTCTGCCACTGGTGAATCCGCCGCTGGCGCCGCCGAGCGCTTTGCCGAGCGTGCCGGTGATGATGTCGATCTTGCCGAGGACGTCGCGATATTCATGTGTGCCGCGACCGGTCCTGCCGAGAAAACCGGTGGCGTGCGCGTCATCGATCATCGTGAGCGTGTCGTATTTCTGCGCAAGATCGACAATCGCTTTCAAGTCCGCGATCGTACCGTCCATGGAAAAGCAGCCGTCGGTCGCAATGAGTTTGAAGCGCGCGCCACTCGCCTCTTTCAACTTCGCCTCGAGATCACCCATATCGTTATGCTTGTAACGGAAGCGTTGCGCTTTGCTGAGACGAATACCGTCGATGATGGAGGCGTGATTGAGCTCGTCGCTGATGACGGCGTCTTTGTCGGTGAGAATGGTTTCGAACAAACCGCCGTTTGCATCGAATGCGCTCGGATAAAGAATGGTGTCTTCGGTACCGAGGAATTTCGTTAGGGCATTTTCCAGCTCACGATGAATGTCCTGCGTCCCGCAGATGAACCGCACACTGGCCATGCCGAGTCCGTGCGAGTCGAGCGCTGCTTTTGCGGCGGCGATCAGTTCAGGATGATCGGCGAGGCCGAGATAATTATTCGCGCACATATTAAGCACGCCTTTGCCGCCGACGATGTCGATCCTGGCGTCCTGCGGTGAAGTGATGACACGTTCGGTTTTATAAAGACCCTGCGATTTTATTTCCTCCAATGTGTTCGCGAGCTGCTTTTCGAATTCGGCGACCATGGAGCGAGTGTAGCCGCCGACGCGAAGATTGCTGAAAAAAGTTATTGCCGGGGCCTGTGAATAACTGTTAATAACTCCGGCGATCCATCTTGAGCCTAACTAAAGTTCCCTTCAGCGTCGTCGCCGCCACCCTCGCGGCGTTCACCCTCAGTTTCCTAACCGGCTGCGAAACTGGACCAAGTGTTTCGCATCGCGCCTTGCCGACATTTGAATCCCGAATGGCGCGGACCGATTTCCAACACGTGCGCACCACTGCGTACACGTCGAGCGAATCGGACCATCGCGCCTACGGCTCGAGCAATGCGCTCGGCGGCCACTTGCACGCGGCGGGTGCGGCGATTCATCGCGCCGAAGTCACGCGCGGCAAAAAGCGCATCGCGATTGCGAAAACGCCGAAGATCGGCAGCGCGGCCGCGGATTGGAGTCGTTGGCCGGCGGGCACGACGTTTCGCCTGCTCTCAACCGGGCAGATTTATCGGGTGGACGATTACGGCTGGGCCTTGAGCGGCCGCAACACCATCGATCTCTACATGGCGAACCGGCGCGAGATGAATACGTGGGGCGTGCGGCAGGAGCCGATTCAGATTTTGCATTGGGGCGATCCGCAGGAAAGCCTGCGTTTGCTCGGGCCGCATGACCAGCACAAGCACATCAGGCGCATGATTCTGGAACTGCAGGGCCACGATGCCGAGGCCGCTACGCTGTAACAGCGCGCGAATTAATTCCGAGAGCGTCGGCGTTTGTCCACTCGCACCGTGTGGTGCGCGATCGCGGTGACGGCAATCAATAAACTGCAGAAAGTCGCGTTCGTTTCCGGCACCGGCACCGCGCCGAGCGTGATCGGGTCGCTCACTACGCCTAACGAACTCCATGTCGCATTGGGGTCGTAGCTGGCGCCGACACCATTCAAGTCCTGATTCAAACTGTTCGCCTGGGTCGCGGTCGCGATGACGTAGCTGATGGCGGAGTTTTGATCTATACCGGTGATGCCTTTGGCATTGAGTTGCGTGACAACATCCGCGAAAGCCACACTGAAGGTGAGAAAGTAATCGTTCTTGCCGTCGGCGTTAATATCAGTCGCGGCGCCGACCGTCGGATCGATTGTCGTGTTCACCGCCGTCCAATAGTAGTTCGAAGCTGTCGGCGTGTAGCTAACGAGCGGCGTTGACACAATCGACGTCGTATTCGGGCTGACGTTTGCGCCAGCGCCGGGGTCCCAGATGCCGACCGTGTCTGCCCCACCTGAATTGTTCACGCCGATAAAAAGATCGAGCACCCCGTCGCTATTCGCATCGATGCCGAAGAACATTGCCGTTTTGAATCCGACGGGATTTTGATCCGCGCCGACCCGAATCCGAAAACCCATCGTGCCGTCCGTGAGCGAGGGCGTTCCGGCATCACCGAATGCGGAATAGGCCGATGGATGCGCGAGATTGCCGACGATATCTCCCTCGGAGCTGCCGGTCTGCTGATCGCTCGACGGATCGGGATTATTGCTGCCGTAAGTGATCGGCGTCCAACCGGTCGTGGGCGAGGTCACATCGACCGTCATGCTCGCGCAGGCCCAATAGGGCCACGAACACACTGCGACTGCGATTGGGAGAAGGCGCTTCAGCACGACTGCTGCTTAGCAGCATCGATGCCTTTATGGTAATGATTGTCGATCTTACGTTTATTCCGCCGAATCCTTCAGCAAGATCGACAATCGATCCTTCCACAACACCGCGATCGTGTGGCTGCCGTGGCCGCGCGTATTTTCGCCTAACGGAATCACAATCGCGCGTCCGTGAGGAACGCGCTTAATCTCGCGTTCGAGAATCCCGAGCTCGGGCGGATTAATCAGATCGTCCGCGAAATTCACCGCCAGCAGTGGCGCGCGGATTTTTTCGAGCATCGGTCCGGGATCGTAATCGCGCGACGCTTCCAGCGCATAGAGGACATCATTGGCGTCGCTTGTTCTGAAATAATCAGCAACAAATTTGTCGATCTTATCGTCGGCGTCGCGCAACGTCGGCGCTTCTTTTTGGCGCAAAATCGGGTTGCTGCTCATCAGCCAAAGCATCTCCGCCGCCGTGCGCAAACTCGGCGGCTGCGTTTTGTATTCGCCGCCATTCCACGCCGGATCGTTGCGAATCGCATCGACAATCACGCGTCGCCAAACGCGATTGCGTCCGGAAATTTGCGTGGGCAAACTCGCCAGCGGCATGAGCGCATCCATGAAATCGGGATGCGATTCGCCCCAGAGCCAGGTGTGCATTCCGCCCATCGACGTCCCCATGACCAGCCGCGCATGCTCAACCCCGAGTCCGTCACGCAACAATCGATACTGCGCTTCCACCATGTCGATGTAGCCGTAACGCGGAAACTTCGCGTGCATGCCGTCGCTTGGCTTTGACGATTTGCCGTGACCGATCGCATCCGGCAGCACGACGAAAAATTTCTCCGCGTCGAGCGACTGGCCTTTGCCGAAAAGCTCGCCGGCGAATTCCGGCCTAACAAATTGCCCGCCGCTCCCGGTTGTCCCGTGCATGACGAGAACGGTGTTCGGCTTGTTCTTGTCGATCTTGCCCAACGTGCGGTAATGCATCCGCAACTCGGGCAAGGTTTCACCCGACGCAAATTTGAAATCGCGAATGATGTAGTCCGCTTCAGTCGGCGCCGGATAATCGCTCGCCGCGGACAGCGCAGGTACGATAACCAGCGCTACTAGGGCGAGCCGCGAAACGATTACCACGTGACCTTCGCTTTGCCGGACGGATCGACCACGGCGTTGCGTCCGATCAGCTTCACGAACACGAAATTCGCTTCGCTGTCGCGCAGGATTTTGCCGTAAAGCGTGATGCCACCGCCGCCGCCGCTCGTCGGCAACGATTTGAAGGCATTGAGATCGTTTTTCGAAAGCATCACGCGCACGTGCGAAAATCCTTTTTCTCCTTCCGACGCCGTTTGCCAGATCGAGCCCTCGTACCAGCTCGGCTTGAGATGATGAATGTCCTTACCGCGGAAATCGCAGCGCACCTCAACCAATCGTCCAATGTGCGCGTCGATGTTCTTGCTCAAAGTCGCCACGTCGGTTTTTTCCAAAGTCGCCCAAACTTTGGCGTTTAAATCCATCGCGTCCGACGTCGGCATTAAGGCGACCGCGGCGGCGAGCATGCAAAAAATCTTCTTCATAGCGGCGCCACAATATCAACTTCGCGCCCGCTTGAGAAGCCTGCGCGCGAGATTACGGACGCTTGGTCGAGGGAATCCGCAAATGCGCCGTAATCGTGTGCATGCCGTCGGAAAGATCGACATGTCCATCTGCGATCTTCGTTACGCGCAAGGAAACGGCCACGTTGTGCGTCGGCGTGTGGAGCAGGACCGAATCGCCTTCGGTCAAGGTACGACCGTTGATCACGGCCAGACGCGGATGCCCGAGCGCGATCGCGCTGATCTGCAACATCTCGGGCGAATATCGGATCACCATCGGGAGCGGCGTCTCGCTCGAGTGCGGCGCGGCCGCCAGTCGCTGCGTCTGCACCTGGAGCAAGCGCAGTTCGCGTTGATGCTGCTGATACGTGATGTAACGATCGTGAAATGTGTGGGCGGAGAAAATGACCAACCCGCCACCGAGCAGGATGCCGACAACCCACCTGCGACTCGTTCCGCAAAAAACGCCCTAGCGCGATAACCGCGCGCCCGAGACGTCCGAGTCGATCACGGGACCCTTATCGGCCGGAAGCGGCGCGACCGAGGAAAGCAAGCGCGGCGCTGGGATTTTCGTCCGGACAATGTCCATGATCGCTTGATTTAGCATCGCGCGGGCCACACAAATTTTTCCGTTTTTTGCGGCGGCTTGTTCCGGCGACTGCGCGCGCGTAGAATTGTCGATCTTATGACGCGACTTCGCGCCTGCTTGCTCATGCTCTCGCTCGCGAGTTCCTCCGGATTCGCGCAAGATCGACAGTCGCCCGTCGTCGCGGCGGCCGATACGTCCGCGCTCGATTTCAAACAGTTCGGTTTGCTCGCAATTCAGGATGGCGGCCGGCGCAAACCGGTCGATACCTTCGCGCGCGAATCGCTCATCCGCATCAATGCAAGATCGACATATGCCGACCGCAACGGCCGCAAATGGCGGCCGGCCGATTTCGTTTTGTCGGCGCTGCTCGAAACGCACGACTGGCAAAACGAGCCGATGGTGTTGGTGTCGTTAGGCAAATTAAAGGAGCAGCTCGGCCTGCCGGTGACGCAACGCCGTTTCACTTTCGCGCAGCTCACGGCCTTGCCGGAATTGAACCGTATCGCGAACGAAGCGCACGCGCGCCGCAAAGCCGAGCAACCGCTCGATCGCGTGCAAAATGAAGCGATGAACGTGAGCGAACGGCTGGCCTTGCTCGCGCATATCATGGACGGGAGCGCGTTGCTCATTGTGCCGGCGACAAAATCGGAAACCGATGCGTGGGTCGTGCCGCCGGAATTTTCCCGCTCCTACAGCGAAGAACAATTTACGCCCGCGCGGACTTCGTTGCAGGAAACGGCGACCGCGTACGTAAACGGCGACGCCTTTCAATTCAGCCGCGCGTCGAAAAATTTGCGTGACGCATTGCGCGCGCTGAGTCCCGCGATTTACCCGCAAGATCGACAATTGCATTTGGAATATTTCTCCAATCATCTCGAAGCGTTCTACCGCGCGATCTGGCTCTACGCGCTCGCGTTTTTCCTTTTGCTCTACGCGCACTTGCGTAACAGCAATTCGACGCGCGTGCTCGGCGTCGTCATCGCTAGCGCCGCCATCGCGCTACACGCCGCCGGAATTATTTTGCGTTGCTTCATCGCCGGCCGGCCGCCGGTGACGAACATGTACGAATCGATCATCTGGGTCTCGTTCGCGGTTTCGTTCTTCGGCATGATCTTTTTCGCGCGCTATCGCACCACAATTTATTTGCTCGCCGCTTTGCCCGCGAGCTTGATCGCGCTCTTATTAGTTCATCAAATGCCGATCGCGATGCCGGCGAGCATCGACCCGCTTGTGCCAGTGTTGCGCGACAATTTCTGGCTCACCATTCACGTGCTCACGATCACGCTCAGTTACGCGGCGTTCCTGCTCGCCTGCGCCTTCGGACACATCCTGCTCTTTCGTTATGCGCGCGATCCGCGCGGCGCGCGTGCCGACGCGCCGATGCATTTCTGGTTGTATCGCGTCATTCAACTCGGCGTGCTCTTGCTCGCGGCCGGAACCATTCTCGGCGGCGTCTGGGCGAATTATTCGTGGGGGCGTTTCTGGGGTTGGGACCCGAAGGAGACGTGGGCGCTCATCGCGTTGCTTTGCTACATCACGACATTGCATGGACGCCTCGCCGGTTGGTGGACGCAATTCGGTCTCGTGGTGGCGAGCGTGGTTTGTTTTCTCGCGGTCTTGATGGCGTGGTACGGGGTGAACTTTGTCCTCGGCAAAGGTTTGCACTCCTACGGATTTGGGATCGGCGGCGAAACCTACGTGGCCACGTTTGTGATTGTCGATCTTGCATTCGTCGCCTTCGCCATCTGGCGATATCGCGCGGCCAGACCGGTCGTTAGGCAAACCGCGCCCGCGAGCGAAGAAGTCGTCGCCTGAGGTGGCCTAGCGTCCGCCGAGAATGGCGCGTCGACCGGCGAATTCGATCGGCACGATCAATTTATAAATCGTGCGCGGACGAAAGCGCCACTCCCGCAGCCTCTCCGCCGTGATGCGATCAAGCTCGGGATCGCCGCAACTTTGCAGCACGCGCACGCTGGGGATAAAGCTCGACACCACCTGGATGTCGATCGCGTAAACGCCGCGACCGTGAATGCGATGTCCCGGCGGCACAGTCGGACGCGGCGCGGAGAGGATGCAATCCATCGGGCCGAAGCGCGTTTGCACGATCATTCCCGGAAGCAAAGTGCCGGCGGGGATATTGGGCTGGAGCGCAAACAGCGGTGATGTCGCGAAGACGAAACAAAGAAGGCTGAGGAGACGTAGTTGCATGAACCAAGTTATTTTTTTAGCTGCGGTTCGCAAATTTCGCAGAGCACGTGCAGAAGAAATTTGTGCGCCTCCTGGATGCGCGCGGTCGCCTCGCCTTTCACCACAAGATCGACATCGGCAATGCTGGCGCATTCACCGCCATCCCGGCCGAGCAGCGCGATCGTTTTCAATTTCAACGCGCGCGCTTCTTCCAGCGCACGTCGAATATTCGCCGACTTACCGCTGGTCGAAATGGCCACGAGCACATCGTTAGGCCGGCCGAAGGCGCGCACCTGCCGGGCAAAGATTTCGTCGAATCCGTAATCATTTCCCGTCGCCGTAAGCAAGCTTCCGCCCTGCGACAAATTCAGCGCCGGATACGGTTGTCGATCTTGCACAAAGCGGCAGGCCAATTCCGTGCAAAAATCCGCGCAATCCGCCGCGCTCCCGCCATTGCCGCAGGCGAGCACTTTATTTCCGCTCGTTAGGCAATTCGCGATCAGTTCCGCCGCCTTCGCGACTTGAGCTTCGATCTCGCGCAACGATTTCAGCGTGGCCGCGCCGGCATCGAGCGCGTTCCGCAAAATTTCCGATGAGTTAAGCATGCGGGGTTGAAGATGGTGCGCGGTAGAGGTTTCGAACCTCTGACCCCCTCCGTGTCAGGGAGGTGCTCTACCCCTGAGCTAACCGCGCCCAAAAATCAGGGCGCAACTATGCGGCGCGCCCGGAAAATTCGCAAGCCGACGAGATGTCGATCTTACTACGCCGCTAGCTTGACCGCTTCCTTATGACCAAGAATGCGGACGGTGTCTTTGAGCTGCTCGATCTTGAGTGGCTTTTTCAGCACCGTGATCGGTCCTTTGGCCAAAATCCGATTGAGCATGTCGCTGTCAGGATAACCGGTGATGATGACGATGGGACATTCCGGCTGTTCGTCTTTCAACACGTTGTAAATGTCGTCCGCCGGACCGTCGGGTAATTTCAAATCGAGAAATACGAGATCGAATTTTTGTTTCTCGATCACGGCCAGCGCCTCTTTCACCGTGCCGACGACAACACGGCTGAAGCCGATCTTCTTGAGGAAGAGTTTGAAAAGATTTTGCAGGCTCTCGTCGTCATCGACTACGAGCACAGTCGGCTGACCCGATTTGTCCTCCTTCAGGATATCTTTATCGAGCGAAGATTTTTTGATGCGCCAACGGCCGCCGATTTGAATGGCCGGGAGCTGTCCGCGTTGAACTAAATAGTAAACGGTCGGTAGGGGAATCCGCAGATATTTTGCGGTTTCCTTAACCGTTAGGAGGTTATGCATGGCAGATAGACACCAAGTCAAACGAGCGGGAGCAAGACATTTTCGCTGCAGCTAGCATTATAAATTTTATAATCGATGTCAATGCTTACTTCGGATGTATCGAAGGTTTCCT
>JBEEGX010000033.1:0-3823 GCA_041167105.1 Verrucomicrobiota bacterium | reverse complement strand
ACTTAGACGGTATGGGAGGAAGCAGGCTCAAGAAGGTTCGATCAATGAAATCCGTGGAGTACTTGTCGATCTTAGCGGCAACAGTTCTGTTCGTTAGGCCGGCATGCGCGCAACTTCCCGCTTACGATCATGTCGTTGTCGTGATCGAAGAAAATCATTCCTTCGGGCAAATCATCGGCAGTTCGTCCGCACCGAACATCAACGCGCTGGCGGCACAAGGCGCGAACATCACTAACGCCTCCAACGATCCGCAGGGAAATATCAGCGGATCGCACGCGGTGCGTCATCCGAGTCAGCCTAACTACCTTGAATTTTATTCCGGCAGCAATCAAGGTGTGCTGACTGATTCGCATCCGGGCACGTCGAGCGAGCCGCTCTCGTCGCCGCCGCCATTCAATACGCCGAACCTCGGCGCGGCTTTGCGCAATGCTGGCTTCACCTTCGCCACTTACTCAGAGGATTTGCCGTCAGTCGGATTCGACGGCGACAGCGCCGGCGGTTCACCCGGCTACCAACGAAAACATAATCCGGTCGCCAATTGGATGAACGACGCGAATCCAACCGCGAACCAGTTACCATCGACAGTCAATCAACCGTTCACGACTTTTCAACAAATCGCGGCCAGCCCCGGCGGCTTCGCGAATTTGCCGACCGTGTCGTTCGTTGTCCCGAATCAGATCGACGACATGCACGATGGAACCATTCAACAAGGCGATGCCTGGTTGAAGACCAACATCATCGACACTTACCTGCCATGGGCGCGAACGCATAACAGTCTCCTCATCGTAACGTGGGATGAAGATGGCACCGACACGGCCACGAATCAGATCGCGACTATTTTCGCCGGCGCGAACATTAAGCCCGGCAATTACACCGAGACGAATCTCAATCTGAACAATCCGCATGTCGGCTCGCCGATCGAGCCCGGAATCCAGACACCGACGGGCACGGCCATGAATCATTACAATGTGCTGGCGACGATCGAAGATATTTACGCATTAGCGCACATCGGCGGCGCCGCGAATCGTCCCGGGCTCTCGGACATTTTCGTTAGCGCGGTGTCGCGCAAAGTTCACGGAGGCGCTGGCAACTTCGATGTCTCGTTGCCGCTGATCGGACCGGCCGGCATCGAATGTCGCACCGGCGGCGCCGCGGGTGATTATCAGATCGTGGTCAACTTTGGCGTGCGAGTCACGTTTGCCAGCGTGCAGGTCACGGGTAACGCGACAATTTCCAGCACGAACACGAACGGAAAAACGGTCGTGATTAACCTAACCGGAGTCGCAAATGCGCAGACTATTCGCGTTACGTTGGGCGGAGTAAACGATGGCAACACCACCAGCGATCTCACAATTCCGATGTCGATCTTAGCCGGCGACACTACTGCCGATGGAGTTGTGAACTCGACGGACATCGCACAGACGAAATCACAATCTGGCGCCGCTGTCAGTTCGACGAACTTCCGCGAAGACGTTACGGCCGACGGTAATATTAACAGCGCCGACATCGGGTTGACGAAATCGAAATCCGGCACCGGTCTTCCGTAAGATCGACATCTTCATTCGCGAGATAAATCTTGGCGAATGTGGCCCGAAGCGTTTGAGTCGGAGCGATGCCCCGGCCACATCACGTCTCGTCGCGCGAGATTGAGCGCAAGTTTTTGATTAAACGGCTGCCGCTGGAAATTTTGCGCTCGCGGCATTTCAAAATCGCACAAGGCTATCTGGCGAATGAAGCGGGCGGCCGACATGTGCGGCTTCGCAAAAAAGCCGCGACACGATCGCTCACATTCAAGGTGGGCCGCAGCACGGACCGCGAAGAACGCGAGATCCGCTTGAGCGAAAAACAATTCGCGACGCTCTGGCCAGCAACCGCCGGCAGGCGTCTACACAAAGTGCGCTACGAAGTGCCGTGGAAAAATGTGACGATCGAGGTCGATGTTTATCACGGCAGCAATCACGGCCTCGTCGTAGCGGAAGTGGAATTTCCCAGCCAGTCGAGCTGCCGGAAATTCAAACCACCGGCGTGGTTCGGTCGTGAAATCACCGGCGAAAAACGCTACAGCAACGTGAAGCTGGCGCGCGAATAGGATCGCTCATGTGGGCGCTCGTTCGAGAACCGTGTGATGAGAATGTAGCTCGATCGGCTCCGGCAAGATCGACATGTACGAAGTCGCGCGGTCGCGGAATTCTCGCCGCGACCATTCTCGCGTCGAGCATGGCCTTCATCGACGGCACTGTCGTGAATGTCGCGCTACCCGCGCTGCAAACCAATCTCAACGCCAGCGCGCTCGACGTGCAATGGGTCGTCGAAGCCTACTCGCTTCTCCTTTCCGCTTTTCTCCTCGTCGGTGGCTCGTTAGGCGATCACTACGGTCGCCGCCGCGTCTTTATCATCGGCGTTTTACTCTTCGCGGCTGCTTCGGCTGCGTGCGGAATGGCAGCGAATATTCAACAACTCATTGCCGCGCGAGCCTTGCAGGGATTCGGTGCCGCACTGCTCGTTCCCGGAAGCCTCGCCATCATCAGCAATTCTTTTTCGGAAGAAGAACGCGGCCGCGCCATCGGCACGTGGTCGGGCCTGAGCGCGATCACCGCCGGCCTTGGTCCGATGTTTGGTGGATGGCTGATCGAACACGTCTCATGGCGCGCGGTTTTCTTTATCAATCTTCCGCTCGCCCTCGCAGTCATAGTCCTCTCGCTTCGCTACGTTCCTGAAAACGCCGATCGCGAAACAACGCACGTCGATTGGCTAGGCGGAACTCTGGCGGCGACCAGCTTAGGCGCGCTCGTTTACGCATTCATCGAATCGTCGCGACTCGGCTTCCAGGACAAATCAGTGATCAGCATGCTAATCATTGGGCTCGTGCTACTCGGACTTTTTCTCGTGATCGAAGCGCGGATCTCGCAACCGATGTTGCCGCTCGATCTTTTCCACTCACGAACATTTACGGGAGCGAATCTTCTGACATTCCTTCTCTACGCCTCCCTCGGTGTCACATTGTTCTTTCTGCCGTTGAACCTGATTCAGGTGCAACACTACTCCCCCACTGCGGCCGGCGCCGCCTTATTGCCGTTCATTCTCATCATGTCGATTTTATCGCGTTGGTCCGGCGGGCTCGTTAGGCGTTACGGCGCGAGGGTTCCCCTCGTCCTCGGTCCGTTGATCGCGGCGTTTGGATACGCGCTCTTCGCTGTGCCGCGCGCCGGCGGCGATTACTGGCTCAGCGTTTTTCCACCGATGGTCGTTCTCGGACTGGGCATGGCGATCACGGTCGCGCCACTCACGACGACCGTGATGAATTCGGTTTCGCAACATCGCGCCGGCATCGCATCAGGCGCGAACAACGCGATTGCGCGCACCGCAGGTCTTGTCGCGATCGCAGTCCTTGGAGTTGTGATGCTGCACGTATTCGACAGCGCGCTTAATCGCCGGCTTGTCGACGAACAACTCCCGCCGAGAATCGTTCAATCGTTACACGCTCAACGCACAAAACTCGCCGCCATTGTCGCGCCGGAAGATGTCGATCTTGCAAAGCGTGATGCGATCCGGCGCGCAGTCGATGAGTCCTTCGTCTCCGGTTTCAGAGCAATCATGGCCATCGGCGCCGCGCTCGCCGTCGTCAGCGCGCTCACCGCGTGGATTTTGATCCGTTAGACTCGCGGGCGGGCGAATTCCCGGTTACGAATTGATAAATGGCCGAAAAATCTTCGGCCGAATGGCCGCCGCGCATGGCGAGTCGATAAATTTCCTTGGCCACATTCGTTAACGGCATCGCCGCGCCGGTTTCGTAAGCGCTCAGCGCCGCCAGATGCATGTCCTT
>JBEEGX010000032.1:0-13737 GCA_041167105.1 Verrucomicrobiota bacterium | reverse complement strand
CAGGGCGGACGTCCGACGCTGATCTTGAACAACTTAGACTACACAGAACAGTCTTTTGCATAAATAATACGGTGCCTTGAATCGCTTAGCTCCGAGTCCACTGCTGGTCTAACTTTGGCAGTGCCATGACCTATTTCGAGGCCACCATTTCAAATGCCCCGCAAAGCGCTAACACGAGAAATCGCCGCTCCTTGCACCGCATTTGCGCAGCGTCGCGATTGCTTGTTAGGTTCAGAATTCCGTTAGGGCACGCGTTACGGCGAAAGCATGACCGCATTCAGCAGGTGTCCATCGGCATGGCGAACGGGTGAAGGCCGGCTAAAGCGCGATGATTGCGAGCGCGATCAATATCAGAAGCACGATGAATTTCCAGCCGCGCGCAAGATCGACATATTGCGGGAATCGAATACAGTTTGAAGCCCTGATGCAGGAGCGCTTTTTCCAATCGCAGACCGAACATCCGCATGGGCCCCGCGCGCGCGCGATCACGACAGCGCATCCCGAAGTGCGCACGCTCATGACGCGCAATCCGTGGACGGCGGCGATCGCGCTCGCCATCATCATCGGCCAGACGCTGATCGCATTCGCGATGGGCAAGCTCGGTTTCAGCTATTGGTGGCTGAGTTTTCTGCTCGCATATTTCGTCGGCGCGTTCGCGAACCACGCCAATTACGTCATCATTCACGACGCGACGCACAATCTCATTTTCCGCAGCAAGAGCTGGAACAAATTCATCGGCATCCTCGCTGACCTTCCGAATCTGAATCCGGCCGCGATGGGATTTCGCGTTTACCATTTGAAGCATCATTCGCATCAGGGCGATTACGAATGGGACGCCGATCTGGCGAACCATTGGGAGGCGCGGCTCGTCGGGAACAAATGGTGGCGCAAAATGATTTGGATGGCGTTGTTTCCATTTTTCCAACTCACGCGACCGCCACGTTTAAAAGCGATCACGATGTGGGACCGCTGGTTCTTGATCAATTTCGCGTGCGCCATCGTTTACGATATTGCGATCGTTAGGCTGTGCGGCTGGCCCGGTCTGCTTTATCTCGCGTTCTCGTTTATTTTTTCCGTCGGTCTGCATCCGGTCGGCGCGCGCTGGATTCAAGAGCATTACACGAACGATCCCGAGCAGGAGACCTACAGTTATTACGGCCCGATCAATCGCGTCTGCCTGAACATGGGCTACCACAACGAACATCACGATCTGCCGTCGATCCCGTGGAATAATCTGCCGCGGCTGCGCGCGATGGCGCCGGAGTTTTACGATACGCTGAAGTTCCATCCGTCGTGGACGCGGCTGCTCTTCCGATTCATTTTCGATCCGCAATACACCTTGTTCTCGCGCATCGAGCGCGCGAAGTCCCAGCCCGCCGAACAAATCGCCGTGGCCGCATGAAAAAGCTGTACGTCACGACCAAGAACGAAACCGTGCGCATGTTCGAGAACGATTGGCTCGAATTTTTTTCGCACGTGCATCCGGCTACGCCGCTCGTTCTCTACACGCCGCTAATCGCGTACTTTCTCTACGTCGCGGTGGCGCAAAGGCGATTGTCGATCTTAGCGGTCGCCGGTTTGTTCATCGCTGGAATTCTCACGTGGACGTTGCTCGAGTACATCATTCATCGCTATCTCTTCCATTACGAACCGAAGACGCGCCTCGGAAAACTGATGCACTTCATCATTCACGGCGTGCATCACGATTATCCGAATGACGCGACGCGACTCGTCATGCCGCCGATCCTCAGCATTCCGCTCGCGGTCGTATTTTACATTTTGTTCTCGCTGCTCTTCGGACATGTCGCGCCCGCGATCTCCGCCGGGTTCGCGTTCGGTTATGTTTGTTACGACAGCATTCATTACGCGACGCATCATTTCGCGATGAAGCGCGGCGCCTTGCGCTGGCTAAAGGAATATCACCTGCGCCATCACTATCGCGACGACCATAACGGTTATGGCGTCAGCTCACCGTTGTGGGATTATGTTTTCCGCACGACGCGTAAGCCGGACGACGCCCGACTGCAGTAATTGCTTGTCGCTCCTTGCGACCCGCCATAAAATAGCTGCCCCGATATGGAAGTCGCTTCGGCGAACGCTCCCATAAGGCAATGAACCACGAGTCTTCAAAATTTAACCTGAGCAATTTCCTCGCTGGCGAGACCAGCGATCCTCTCCAAGCTCCGCCGAGTTTCACGGCGTGGCTGCAGACCGCCGCATCGGCGGTGCAACTTTACGAGCCCGAGCTTCTCGCGTCACCGGATGCGCGCACGACCATCAATTACGCAGGTGAGCCGAACTCGGTCATCAATCTCTGTTCCTATAATTACCTCGGCCTCGCCAATCATCCAGCCGTGATCGCGGCCGCGCAGGAAGCCTTGCATACGCACGGTCTCGGCGCGTGCGGTTCGCCTACGCTCTCCGGAATGAGCGATCTGCACCGCGAGCTCGAGCGCCGCGTCGCCGCGTTTGTCGGACGCGAAGACGCCATGCTTTTCAACAGCGGTTTCGGCGGCGCGCTCGGCACCATCTCGGGATTATTGCGCAAGAACGATGTCGCCGTTCTCGATAATCGTTCGCACCTGAGTCTGCGCGATGGCGCAACCCTTTCGCGTTGTCGCATGGAAAAATTTGAGCACAACAATCCCATCTCGCTCGACTCCGCGTTAGATCGACATCGTGGCCAGCGAAAGCTCGTCATCGTTGAAGGCATCTATTCGATGGATGGCGACTTCGGAAATCTTCACGAGTTAATCGACGTGGCCGACGCGCATGACGCGCGAGTTTTCATCGATGAAGCCCATTCGATTCTCGCCACCGGCGAACACGGCCGCGGCGCTGCCGAACATTTCGATGTCGAAGAACGCCTGCCGCTCGTTTACGGAACTTTCTCGAAAGCGTTCGGTGCGCTCGGCGGATTTGTCGCCGGTCCACGCGATACGCTCGAGTATCTGCGCTTCTACGCGCACTCGTATGTTTACTCATGCGCGCTGCCTCCGGTGGTTGTGGCGGCGATTCTGAAAGCGCTCGAAATCGGGACGACCCAGCCGCAATTGCGCAAAAAACTTTGGGACAACGCCGATTACTTCCACGCGCAATTGCGCAAGCTCGGCATCGACACCGGAAGATCGACAACGTACATCATGCCGCTCGTCATCGGCGATCGCGAACGCATGTACCGCCTTGGCCACGAGCTTCGCCGCAAAGGTCTTTGGGTCGCACCCGTCGATTACCCGGCTGTGCCTAACGATGGCATTTGTTTTCGCGCCTGCGTCACCGCGAAACATACCCGCGCCGATCTCGACGAAGCGCTCAACATTCTCGAAGACACGCTCGTGCCCGCGGCGTTGCAAAACGCCTGAACGTGCACGCGCCGCTCGCGGAAACGCAACCCGAGATCGAGCGAACTTACAAGGGCCGCGACGTCGAAGGAATTGTCGATCTTGTCTTTTATCGCCGGATCGGTTTTCAACTCGCGCAGTTTTTCGCGCGGCTAAACTGGACGCCGGTCGCAGTCACGTTGCTCGGCGGAGTCATTGGCCTCATCGGCGGCCATCTGTATTTCTACCGCAGCATCGCGATCAATATCATCGGCTTTCTACTGCATGTTCTCGCGAACGCGCTCGACAATGCCGACGGCCAACTCGCCCGCCTAACAAATGGCCAAAGCCGGCGCGGACGCATCATCGACAGCGTTGTCGACCACATCATCTTCGCGAATATTTATCTCCATCTCGCGTTGCGCGCATGGACGGAAACGGGCTCGCCGCTTGTCTGGCTTGTCGCAGGCGCCGCGGCATTCAGTCACGCGCTCCAGGGCGGAGCGGCGGATTATTTTCGCAACGCCTATCTCTATTTCGCGAAAGACGCGGAGTGGGACACGATGTCGATCTTGCGCGAAGAACGCAAACGCAGTTCGGCTTTATCCAAGCTTCTTCTTTTCTTTTACCTCACCTTCACGCGCCAACAGGAAATGTTCGCGCCGAATCTGCGACGTTTGCGCGATCTTCCTCCCGCGATATTCGCGCAATCCTTCTGCGAATCCGCGCGCTCGATGCTTCGCGGCTGGGGCCTGCTTATGACGAACACGCGCATGCTTTTCCTTTGCGCCTTCCTGTTACTCGATCGGCCGATGTGGTTCTTCTGGCTCGAAATCATCGCCATGAATCTGCTCCTGCTCTTTCTCATCGCGCGACAGGAATCGCTCGCGCGCCGAATTTTGCAGTCGGTGTGACCACGTCCATCGATATCTCACCGGTGACGACGCGTCGCGAACGCGATGCGTTCATCAAATTTCCGTGGCGGATTTATCGCGACGATACGGCGTGGGTGCCGCCGCTCATCCTCGAGCGCAAACAGTTTCTCGATCGCGAACGCCATCCGTTTTACGAACATGGCGACGCCGCCTTGTTTCTCGCGCGACGCGACGGCGAGATCGTCGGACGCATCATGGCGAGCGACGACCCGCGTTACAACGCCATCCACAATTCCAACGTCGGCTGCTTTGGCATGTTCGAGTGTATCGACGATGTCGATCTTGCACGGGCCTTGTTCGACGCCGCGGCGACCTGGCTGAAACAAAAAGGCCGCAGCGAAATGATCGGCCCGATTGATTATTCGACCAATTACGTCTGCGGATTGTTAATCGACGGCTTCGAACATCCACCGACATTGCTGATGGCGCATAATCCGCCGTACTATGCGCGGCTAATTGAAGCGTGCGGCTTCGCGAAGGAAATCGATTGGTACGCGTGGTGGTTTTCGGAATTCAGCGAACCGGCGCAGCGTTTGCGAAAGATCGCGGCGGCGCGCGCAGGTAAGCACGGCGTGACCATTCGCCAGATCGAGATCAAGAAACTCGACGAGGAAAGTCGGAGCATCATCTCGGTTTTCAATCAGGCGTGGGAAAAGAATTGGGGATTCGTTCCGTTCACGCAGGCGGAGGCCGAGCACATGGCGAGCGAGCTTAAGCCGCTCATCGTCCCGGCCGGAACTTTGATTGCCGAAATCAATGGCTCGCCCGTCGCTTTCGTTCTCGCTGTTCCGGACATCAATGTCGCGCTCCGCCATCTCCAGAACGGTCGCCTAACGACTTTTGGTTTGCCGATTGGTTTGGCCAAGCTGCTTTATTACCAGCGAAAAATTCGCACTGGCCGGCTCGTCGCTCTCGGTGTTGTCGAAAAATATCGTCGCGCCGGCATCGCCGAAATGCTCGTGCTCGAAGTGATCGACGCCGCATTCAAACGCGGCTACGTCGGCGCGGAGTTGAGTATGACGCTCGAAGACAACGTCATGGTCAATCGTTTCATCGAGGCGATGGGCGCAAAGCGTTACAAGACGTACCGTATTTATCGGCGCGCGATCGATTGACTCTTTCGCAATCGCGAACGCAACCAGACCGCGTGCGCAAGATCGACAATCGCGGTCGCGATTTGCCACCACGCCATCACGATAAATCCGGTAACCGGCGCGCCAAACAGCACGGCAATTAAAAAAATCCAGACAACGACATTTCGCCGACCGCCGAAAAAGCGCACCACGCGATCAAGTAAGTTCGACGGTCGCATCGCCTGCGCGAATGCATTGTAGATCGCGCCTTTGGCGAGGCCGTCGACGATTTGCCCTGCGATGAGGAGGGCGAGATACGCCAATGCGTTTGGTAATTGCGACGACTGACGCAGGTAAAGCGCGATCGCGCTTGGCCACGCCACTTCGAAAAACGAATCGAAGCGATGCTCGAGCTTGCCGATGTTTGATGTTTCTACGCGCAACCGCGCGAGTTTGCCGTCGAGTCCGTCCAAAATTCCAATGACGAAGGCGAGCGCGATCCCCCAGGCAAAATGCCCAGTCGCGAATAACGCTGTCACCGCGAACGCCAGAATAATCCAAGTGACTGTCAATTGATGCGGAGTGATTAACGTTTGGCACAAACGCGCGACGAGAGATTTCTCGATCGGCGCGTGAAGCATCGCTGGAAAATCCTGCGCGCCCTTCTGCGTCGCGTCGATTAGTTCCCGCTCAACCCGCGGCTTGTCCTCGAGTGCGGCGGGCGAAAAATAAAATGACCGCAGGTTCCGTCGCAATGCCGGCGAATATTGCGGCAGATCATCGATGTCGATCTTCGGTAGGCCATTTGGGATTTCGACGCGCGTAAGTTTCGCGAACCTCTCGCGATGTAAGACTGCGGCTGAGTCAGCTAGCGCCACTTCGCGGTTTTGTTTGAGCAACAATTGCAGCAGGCGCGGGTCAAAGATTGTATCGCCGCGCACGACCAGGAAAAATTCGTCACCGCCTTGCGCAAGATCGACAATCGCATTTGCCGCGTCCTTCACGTCGATGTGAAGTTCTTTGCGCGCCCACGAAGCCGAAACGAGATGCGCACGAATCGCTTCCGGTGTTTGCGACGCGATGGTCGCGCGCGCAATCCCGCAGCGTTGCAACGTTCGCAGCAAGCGTTCGAGAACGGAAATGCCGCAGAGCTCAATCAACGCCGCCGGCGCGTCGGCCAGGACAATGCAGCCGCGCGCCATTACGCGACGGTTGCTGCCGCGCCGGTGCGCGCGATCATCTTCTCGGCGTGACGCAACATCTCGGACGTATCGACATCCTGCCACCACGCTTCGCCGATGTCGATGCAACGCACCTTATCGTCAGCCGCCATCAAGCGCACCGCATCCGTTAGGCTGCAATCATCGTTTTGCTTCGCCTGCTCGAGATACGAAAAAATCTCCGGCGGACAGACGAACACGCCGGTGTCGATCGCATCGAACTCTTGCAGATTTTTCCCGATTGCCTCGATGCCGTGCGCGCGTGTTTGCACCTTCGTCGCGTCGTCGATGTCGAAAATCGAATCGAGCTTGCGATCGATCGCGATGTTCAATCGATCGCGTGCGCCACCTTCACGGATAAGATCGACAATCGCTGCGTCGAAGATGTGATCGCTCATCGTCAGGAAAAACGGTGTCTTCACCACATCCGCGGCCGCGAGCAGTGAAATTCCATTTTGCTTTTGCCATTCGCGATTTTCGACGAACCGCAATTCCACATGCGCCGGCATCATTGTTTCGACCGCGCGCATGATCGTCACGCCTTCATAACCGACGACCGCAGTGATTGCGCGAATACCGCTCCGCGCCAGCGCATCGATTGTATAAGAAATCAGCGGCCGCCCGCGCACCGGGATAAGCGGTTTCAGAAAATCTTTGTGCTGCACACGCAGCCGCGAGCCGGAGCCGGCCATCAAAATCACCGCTTCGGAAAGCGTTTTCATATTCCGTAATATTTTTTCAAGCCCCAGAGACGCATGCGTTGCGGCAGCAATCGGAAAATCACCGGCGCGATGCCAGCCTGAAATGTATCGCCGACTGTAACGCGCGGCGCCGGATTTGCATCGTCGATCAGATCGCAAACACGGCGTGCGACCAACTCCGGCGGCGGCGCGTTCTTCATGTTTTTTTCCACTGCCACCCAAGTCTTCGTGACGCGCGGATCCTCATCTCCACTGCGCGCGACGTGATCGTTGAAGCCGGTGCAAATGTCCGCCGGTTGAAGATCGACAATGCGGATGCGCGAATCGCCGAGCTCGAGCTGGATCGACATCGTGAACATCGCGAGCGCTGCTTTGGCGGCATTGTACGCGCTCATGTACGGCACCGGCAAACGCGAAGCGAGCGAACTCACGTTAATGATGAGGCCGGCGTCGCGTGCGCGCATCGATTCGAGCGCGAGTTGCATTAAACGAATCTGACCGAAGACAAGAATCTGAAATTGTTCCGCCAAAATTTTCGCCGGCAGCGATTCGGCCGTGCCGAAATGGCCGCTGCCCGCATTGTTGATGACGGCATTGAATTGGCCGGCTTCGTTCAACGCTTGCGCGAACGCAGTCTCGATTGACGCGGAATTGCCAAGATCGAGTTGCACCGGATGCAGGCCGGGCAACGCGGGAACGCGTTGCGCGTCGCGCGACGTTCCCCAAACATCGTGACCACGATCGCTCAGCGCTTGCGCAATGGCGCGCCCAATACCTGCGCTCGCGCCCGTTAAAAACACTCGCTTCATGGCGTCGTTAGGCGGATTCGGACGTGATGTCGGCGCCATTGCCATACGAAAATGACGAGGAATACAATCGCAGCGGCCAGTTCGATTTGCGGGCCGCGGCCTAACGAACGCAGCACCAACGCCGGGACCGCAGCTATGAGTGCAGCGATGATCGGCGGCGAAACATTGTGCCACGGATTATGCCAGTGGAATACGACGCGCAGCATGACATTGCGAATTACGCCCTGGATGAGGTAGGTCGCGAGAATTCCGATCGCGGCGCCGAGCACACCGAAACGCAAGATCGACATGTAGGTCACGGCAACGCCGGCGACGCAGGTGATGAGTGAGTTGAGCAGATTCAACCGCGGCCGCTGCACCATGATCACAGTCTCGCCAAGATTGATGAATGCGTTCGTCGCGCACGCCGTCGCGACGATCGCGAGCCATTGGCTGCCGCTTTGAAACGTGTGACCGAACACGAGCAGGATGGTATTTCCGGCGAGCGCGAGCACCGCGACAAATGGCAAGAGGATCCACAACATCCATTGCGCGAGCTGCGCGTATGTCGCCATCGCGCGATCGTGCGCGCCGGTCGCGGTCATGCCGGCGACAACGGGAATGAAAATCGGCGTGAATGCCTGGCTCACTTTGCGCAATCCATTGGCGAGGCCGACGACCGCGCCGTAAATGCCGAGCGTAGTCAATGTCACGCCGGGGACGCGATTGACGAGGCAGCCGAGCAGAATGACATCGATGCGCCAAATAAACGCGTTTAGAAATTGGTCCGCGCCGATCGGCGCCGAGAAGCTCAAAAGGTCGCGCGTTAGAGTAGATGTCGATCTTACAGAATGATCATTAGGCAAATTGCGAAACAATCGAGACGCGAGCGCGAATGCGACTAGACCTGATGCCCACGCGCCGATAACGGCGGCGATCTCTGGCGCGAATATTCGCGATCCTAACGCAAAGGCCGCGAGAAACGCCAGCGTCGTTACGCCCGATTCGGTGAAGCCGCGCGAGTAAATATCGTGCTCCATCATTTTCATGCCGCGCGAGACCGAAGTGCTGATGCGATAGAGCGCGATGCCTGGCAGCGCGAAAAGAATCACGCGTAACGCGGCGACAAGCTCCGACTGCAAATGCAATCGCGCGCCAAAAAAACTGAGCGCTAAGATCGACAGCGTCGCCACGAGCGACGACAGCACGACTGCGATCGCAGCCGCGAGGCGAAGCAGGGTCCGCGCGCGCATCTTGTCGGCGGCAGCATTCGCGCGTGCCACGAAAGTCGTCACGCCATCGTCGAGCCCAATGATGCCGAGTTTGCTGATCCAGTCGGCCGCGCCCCACGCGACGGAGAAAAGGCCTAACGAAACCGGTCCGAGCAATCGCGCGATGAGCAGCGTGAACACGGCGCGAAAGTTCGCCGCGATCATCGCAAGCGTATTGATCCACGCGCCGCGCTTCAGCTCGGCATGCGTGTCGTCCGTTCGCGTCTGCGCAAGATCGACAATCGTCGTTTGCAAAGCGTTCTCCATCTCAGCGCCCGCCGCGATCGATCAGATATAATTCCACGGCGTGATGTTTCCAATAGATGATGCCTGACCGCATAAAGATGACGAGCGGAATACAACGCCAGCCCGGCGGTAATGGCGCTTTCGCATCATCGGTGTAAACGGCGGCAGCATTCGCGCAAATTTTGCTGAGCTCCTCTGGCGGCGTGTCGTGAATCGTAGTGAACTTCGGTGCGTACCACTGCGCATGACGCCGCGCCTTATTAAATAGCAACACAACGTCGCGACGCCGATCTTCCGGATACAATCGGCTAACGAATTGAACGAGCCGCAACGCCGGTGGCTCGACGCGATGATTGTCGATCGCCAACGGCACACTGACGAAAAGAAGCAGCGCCGGGAGAGCGACCGCGCACCGACTCCAAGGCGCAGGCAGATTTAGAAATCCGCGGAGCAGCGGAACGAGCAGCAGCGGAAAAATCGGGACGTAATAGCGTTGCGCCGGCGAGAGCGTGATGAAGATGATTGCGACATGCGTCAATGCCCACGGCGTGTGAAAGCGCCAGAATTCGCGATCGCGTTTTGCGACGATCGCGAAATACGACACGAACCCGGCGATGACAATTACACCGCCGATTACGGAAACGGGTAGCGATTTGATTAAGCCGAAGCCGAGACCGAACCAGCCGAGAAAATGAAACGCGACACGCGTGCCGAGATATTTCGCGCTCCAATCTCCGCCGCCGATGTAGACGCCCGGTTTGTCGAGGCGCCATGTCCATTGATGCCACGCGAGTTTTGGGAAGACCGACCAGAACGGCATCTCCGGATGCAATCGCCATTGCGTGTAGCTCATCGGCAAAAGCCACGCGGCGCATCCGAGAACCAGAACGGCGACCGCTAAGATCGACATCTTCATTTGCGCGCGACTTCGCCAAAGCAAAATCACAAGCGCGACTGGAAACAGTTGCGGCCGAACTCCGCACGCCGCTGCGCCGCACAAAGCCGCGCCGATTGGCGATGTGAGCGACAAAAATATTTCAGCGGCCAATAATCCGCAGGCCAGGCTGTCGGTCAGCGCTTTCGTCGCGGTCATCCAAACCGAGGGCGTGATCGTTAGGCAAATTGCCATCCACCACGCGATACGCTCGTCGAATTGCGCGCGGACGATAAGAAACCACATGGCAATGAAAAGGCCGCCGCCGATTGCCGAAAGAATGTGCATGGACAGCTCGGGATCGATCGCGAGAAATTGGTGCGCGAGCCAGCCGAGAAAAATGAAGAGTGGATAACCGGGTGCGTGCGGTTGGTCTTTCCAGATGTTGAAATCGAGAATGCCCATGGCGAATTGCACCGAGTCGTGCTCGTCGAGCGCGGGCGTGCGCGTGGCGAAGTAGAGCGCGGACGCGGCCACGAAAATAAGCGCGGCTTTAAGGCGGTGATTCACGCGAAGGCGGACAATGTGGTACGTTCCGCGACGATGTCGATCTTGAACATGTCGATCTTGCGCGGGAGAAACCAGCGGCGATTCATTCGCGACCTGCTGGCCGATCGACCGAATACTTCGCGGCGCGTGATCGCTTCACTTACGACGTTGCCGGACCGCATCGGAAATTTGCAGCCGACTTTGGAATGTCTCGTTAACCAAACGCGTCCGCCGGATGAAATCGTAGTCGCAGTGCCGGAGTTTTCTATTCGTCAAAAGCGCGACTACATCATTCCAGAATTCATCGCGCGCATTCCGAAGGTCCGAATCATTCGATCTGAAACCGATTGGGGACCATCGACCAAATTTATTCCGGCGATGCAACGCGAGCTCGCGGCTGGGGATAGTGACACGCTCATGATGGTGGTCGATGACGATCGCGTTTATCCGCGCGACGCGCTCGAGACGTATTTGTTTTATCACGCGCGATTGCCGGAGGCAGCGCTGTGTTTTCGCGGCGCGCCTATGCCTAACGATCTACGTTGGCGACGTCCGCAGCTCGTTTTCGGCGATCGCATTCGCGAGCCCCGCAAAGTCGCGGTTGTGACCGGCTGCGGCAGTTATTTAATTCAACCGCGATTTTTCGACGAGGGCCTGTGGGATTATTCGAATGCGCCGAGCGGCGCGTTTTACATGGACGACATCTGGATCAGCGGCTGGTTAGATCGGCGCAAGATCGACAAGTACATCGTGCCGACCTCCGCGATGATGCGAACGGTGTCCGCGCAGCGACGCACCATGACGTTGCACGATGTGCCGGACGGTCGCCGCGCGAATAACAACGCGACCATCACGTATTTCGCCGACACCTGGAACGTGTTCTCGCCGCGCCTTCGCGATCGGTTCAGAAAACCGGCGCGGCCAGCGCGCGCGGATGGCTCGCAATGATGCGACCGTCTTTCATTTCGTGCACCCAATCGCACGCTTCGGCGATCATGGGATTGTGCGTGACTAACAAGAGCGCTTTCTGTTGTTCCTGCACGATGCGCTGAAGCAATTCAAAGGCGCGTTGAGAATTTTTTGTGTCGAGATTGCCGGTCGGCTCGTCGGCGAGGATGACGCGCGGTTCGTTGGCCAAGGCGCGCGCAATGGCGACGCGCTGTTGTTCGCCGCCGGAAAGATGCCGGCTCGGACGCTCGCGTTTATCGGCAAGATCGACATGTTCCAATAATTCGGCCGCGCGTGCGCGCATGGCCTCTTCCGACAAGTGACCGAGGCGACGCATGGGAATCATGACGTTTTCCTCCGCGGTGAAATCCTCCATCAGGAAATGGAATTGAAAAATGAATCCGATGAATTCATTGCGTTTGCGCGCGAGCTCATCGGTAGGCAAATGCGAAACCGGTTCTGATTCCAAGAGGACGTTACCGCCATCGGGGTGATCGAGCAGGCCGAGTATATATAATAGCGTGCTCTTGCCGCAGCCGGATGGACCGACGACGGCGTGAACGGTTCCCGGTTCGACATCGAGTGAGACGCCGCGGAGTGCATGCACGCGCGATTCGTCTTCGCCGAGATAGCGCTCGACTTCGCGGCAACTGAGGAATGGCGGTGTGCCATTCATACACTCGAACCGCGCAAGGTCACCACCGGTGGAAGTTCAGCGGCGCGGCGTGCGGGTACGTAGCTCGCGATGAAAACGGAAACGAGCGCGAGCAGGATTGCCTGCACATAATGCCGCCAATCCCACGAGACGACGAAGTAATCACTCGAAAGCAATCCGCGCAGACGGATTGGAATTTTGGAAACGCCGAAGGTGAGCAGCGCGCCGGCGCCGCATCCGATTGTCGATCCAACAACGGCAATGAGCGCGCCTTGCCATAAGAAAATCGCGCTCACGTCGCGGCGGCGATAACCCATCGATTGCAGGATCGCGATCTCTTTCATTTTCGAAAGCACGGTCATGGTGAGGACGTTGAAAATGCCGAAGCCGGCGAGAAGAATGACTAACGAGACGGTGATCGCGCCCGAAATGGTGAGCATGAGAAACAAATGCAACGTCGAAGCTTCGCGTTCCTGCCAGCTGACGGCGTCGTGTTGAAAAAGATTTTCGAAATGTTGCGCGAGCGCGGGCGCGCGGTCCGGATCGCGCAACTTATAAATGATCATCGAGGCGTTGTAAGGCTTGTGCAGGAGCGATTGCGCCACGCGCGCGTGACAATAAACGCGCGTCTGATCGATCGCGCCGACACCGCTTTTCGCGAGCGCCGCGATGGCGAAGCGCCGATATTGCCCGCCGGGCGAGAGCAGTTGAATCGAATCCCCGATGTCGACATTCAGGTTTTCCGCGAGCCGCGCGCCAATCACGACCGTGTTCGGTTTATTACGAAAATCGTAGAGACTGCCGGCGTTAATTTCGCGCGCGAGATCGGTCGTCTGCGTGTGCAACGTCGGATCGATGCCGAAAAGATCGACAGTTGCATTTTCGAATCCGGCGCGCGCGCTGATGGTTCCGCGCAAAACCGGCGAACACGAAACGACATTCGAGAATTGACGACTCACGCGCATGATTTCACTGGCGTTGTCGATACCTTCGAAATATTCGCGATGCTTTGCGTTGGATGTTTTCGGCGGAACGATTGAACCGATCTGCCGCGGTTGAAACCGTGAGCGGACGATGAGTGCGCCATTGCTGCCGAGTGTCGCGTCCATGAAATATCTCGAGAAGCCCTGCGTTTGCGCCTGCACGCAGATGAAAAA
>JBEEGX010000031.1:0-4689 GCA_041167105.1 Verrucomicrobiota bacterium | reverse complement strand
TTCGCCGACAAAAATCTTCCGGTCGTAGGCGACGACATCAAAGCGCAGCTCGGTGCGACCGTGCTTCACCGCACGATTGTCGATCTTTTCCGCAAGCGCGGCGTCAAAGTCGAGCGCACCTATCAACTCAACACCGGCGGCAACACCGATTTCCTAAACATGCTCAACCGCGATCGACTCGCGTCGAAGAAAACATCCAAGACTGAGGCGGTGCAATCGGTCATGGGCGATCGACTCGATGACGAAAACATTCACATCGGTCCGAGCGATTACGTTCCGTGGCAACGCGACAACAAGATTGCGTTCATTCGCGTGGAAGGCCGATTGTTCGGCGACGTGGGGATGGAAGTCGACATTCGCCTGTCGGTCGAAGATTCGCCCAACTCGGCCGGCGTCGCGATTGATGCGATCCGTTGCTGCAAACTCGCGCTCGATCGCGGAATCGGTGGCGCGCTCCATTCGCCCTCGGCCTATTTCGCGAAACATCCGCCGGTGCAGATGACCGACGACGAAGCGCATCGCGCGGTCGAGCAGTTCATTCGCGGTGAGCGCGATTATTAGAGCGGCATCTCCGCGGCGCCGAGATCATCGTTCTCGTAAATCAGAAATTCGCCGAGCGTGGTCGCGTAAATCGCGGCCGTGACAGAACTCTGCGTCATCGCACTCACGGCTCGCCAGTAAGCGGCGATCTGCGGCCGATAATGTGCGCGGAGGTTGTCGATCTTGTCCGACGTGATTTCGTTCGTCTTCCAATCGAGCAGGAACCATTTCCGGTCCGCCGCCGCGAACAACGCAAGATCGACAACTCCTTCCAAACAAGTCTGCGCGCTCAGACGCCATAAGAACGGCATCTCCGCGTGCGCCATGACCGCGTTGTTCTCCGCGAATTGTGCCGGAAAATCAGGCAGCTTCGCCACGCGACTGCGCAACGTTTGCCACTCGCGCGTCGATCGAGCGCGGTCGGGCGAGTCGCGCAACGCCACGGCAAAAATTTCGTCCCACTTCGCCGGTTCGCTGTTCCAGGGAATTTGCTGAACGAATTCGTGCCACCAAACACCGTAGCGCGTCGCGGCGCTGGGCAATGTCGCTGCGCGAAAGTCGCGCTCGATTTCCTTGCGCACATCCGCGCCGGTTCCGGCGACAATCGTAGTCGGCGTCGTGAAATTGCTCGGAAAAAATCGCCGCGAAAATTGCTCCGCGCATTTCTGCGCCGATGGCAGAGCGCCTTCAGGAAAAAAAACAAACTGCTGCGCCTCGATTTCCGCCGTGGCTGTGCGCAATTGCTGAACGCGCGTCAATTCCTCCGCGCGCGGTTCGATCTCAAGTTCGCCCAATCGCATTTCGTTGATGCCGCCGCGATCGGTGCGAAACCATTTCGTTAACGAATCGCTGTGCGCGGCGCCGCCGCGTTTCGCGAAGAGCGCATGATCCCTCGCAAGCACCAGCGTGTGCCGTGCGCGCGTGAGTGCGACATAAAGCAAACGCTCCCAGTCCTGCAATTGCGCCAGCTTCATCGCCTCTTTCGTCTCGGACGGCAGATCGGCTTTGCTGAACGCGACGATCGCGCGCTGTTCGCCCGGCACCGTGATGATGCGCGGAAAATTATCGTCGCTCGTGTAAACCTGGCGCGAGAAAAACGGCACGATGACAGCATCCCATTCGAGGCCCTTCGCTTTCTGACACGTGATGAGCTGGATTGCGCCCACTCGCGGGACGCGCGCTTCGCGTTCGCTCGTGAAATTTGCGCGCAACAATTCCGCGAACTCTTCCAATGTCTCGCCGTCGGATTCTGCCGCAGCGGCCGCTTGCAACAATTCATCGAGCTCAGCATCGAGTTCTTCAAAATCTTCCGCCGGCAAAGTTCGCAAGCGTTCACGCAAATGCGTCGCTTCGACCATCTGCTGGACCGCGCTGAAGAGCGGCCTGTCCGCGACGTCGGCGTGCAGATGCGCGAGAAGATCGACAATCGCTGACACGCGATCCTTTCCATTGATCGGCGTTTGAATCTGAAAACGTTCGCCGCGTCCGGCGGCGAAGATCGCGAGGTCGTGATCGGAAATGCCGAACACTTCCCGCAGCACGCCCACGATCTCGAACGCGCAATGCGGTTGCGTCATGATCGTGATCAGCGCGGTGAACCACGCATGCGCCGGGCTGTCCGCCTTCACATCCGTCTCGGATTGAATCTGCGAGTCGATGTCGATCTTGCGCAAAGCGTCGGCGATCGGCCGAAACCATTTTCGGCGCGGGCACAAGATCGCGACCTGTTCCCACGAACGCGCGCGCAAATTGTCACGCCCGGTGCGCGCAATCCATCGCGCCAGCTCGTTCGCCTCCGCCCGCACCTTTTCCGAGTCGGTTGCGTCTTCGCGAACTTCGGGTGCAATATCGAGCCTAACGACCTGTCCCGGCAATCGCTCCGGCCGCGCGCTTAGTTCGATAAAGCCGACCTGACCTTCCGCATTCAAAATGTCGCGGAAGCATTCGTTCACGAACTCTACTTGTCTGTCGTCTAACCGAAACGTTACGGAGAAACGCAGTTCCTCACCGGTGTCACTGTTGATGAGCGCTTCATGCACGCGCTGATATTGCTTCAGGTCGGCGCGGTCCTTGTAAATCGACTGTTGGAAATCGCCGACCATGCAAAAACGACCAGCGCGCGGTGGAAGATGTCGATCTTGCCGCGCAATTTCAGTTAGGATCTCGAACTGTTGCGGGTCGGTGTCTTGCGCTTCATCGAGAATGACGATAAAATCTTTCGCCCGAATCCGCGCGATCACTTCCAGCACGCGCGTGAGTTCGAGCGCGAGCGCGATCTGATCGTCGAACGTGACCGCGCCACGTTCGGCGCGAAACCGTCGATACTTCGCCTGCACTTCGGCGGCCACGCTTAATGCACAACAACTCAGCCAGTCATTGAATTCGCGGAATGTTTCCTCCCACAACTCGCCAAACTTTCCGCCGGTCGTGCATTCGATCAGCGGCACAAAGTCGGCGTCGCTGCGGTATCGCGCCTCCCAGTCCCGTAACGCGACTTGCATTGCTTCAATCCGTGTCGAGCCGGCACGCGCCGGGTAATTTCGTAACCGCGCAAGATCGACAATCGGCGGGCAATTCGTTTCGCGGTGCTCGAGCTCCAGCGGCAGATTGCCGCGACGACCAAGCTCCATCACGTCGCGCAATTGCACGTGCCGGAATAAACCGCCGCGGTTTTCCGGCGAGAGCGTTTCGCCTAACGAAACCGTTCGCTGCACGAAATCAGTCCACAATTCGTCATCATCACTGATCAACTCCAGCCGCGACGGCAACCCGAGATGATGTCCGTGCGCGCTCAACAGTTTCGTGCAAAAGCTATGGATCGTTCCGAAGAACGCGCGATTGAATGTGGTCAGCGTCTCCAGCGGCAATCGCGCTTCGAAGATTCGTTGCCGCGCGCGCTGTTGCATTTCATCGGCCGCGCGATTGGTGAACGTAACGACGACAAGCCGCGGCAGCCATTCCGGTTTGCGGCGCGCAATCTCGACGATGCGGTCCGTGATCGCGGTCGTTTTGCCCGCGCCCGCGGCTGCGATCACAGAAAAATTGCGCTCGAGTTCCTGCGCGAACCGCTCGCGTTGCGTTTGGTCGACAGGCAGCGTGCTCATGATTGCCTACTCGGCTTCGCGAAGGCCGGATGCGTGCGCTCCCATTTTTGTTGCAGCAGTTCTCTGTCGACGCCGATGGTCGCGAGCGGATACGTCCCGGTGAATTTAAATTCCGAGCGCAATTCGCCGAGCATTCCGAACACGCCGCTTTGCTGCATGCGTGCGAGCTCGCTCCAGATTTCGTGGTGAGCTGCGACATCGTCGCTCGAAACTTGCGTTGCCAGCTCGGCGCCGCGCGTGAGCAAACTCGCAAAAATTTTCGGCGCGCGTTCGCGGAGCGCCAGCAGATACACGCAAATCTGAATTCCATCGCCGGTCGCTAATTGTTTCCGCAGTTCTGTCGCCTTTAGCGGTTTCGCTTCACCCGTTTTGTAATCGACGATCCACAGCTGCGTTGCTTTCTCGGCGTCGGCCAGAATCAAATCCATGCGACCGCGCACGCGCAGTTCGTCGCCATTCGTTAACTTGATCATCTGCGGCGAATCGAGTTTCCATTCCGTCGCGACCAGCGGCCAGCCCTCGATCGTCGCGACTTCAGTCGCAAATTTTTCAGTGAGATGCCGCGCGTTCTTCCAACCGGATGTCCACCAATCGGGCAACGCCCGCTCACATTCGCGCAAGATCGACAATATCTTTTCGCGGAAATCGTCGGCCGCTGTGACGACGCGTTTGACTAGCTGGTCGTTAGGCAAGCGCGCGACGAAACGGTTGTCGCGCGGCTCCGCGCCGATCGTTGCCAGCCAGCGGTGCACCCATTGTCCAGTCGCAAGATTCCACGAACCGCCGCTTAGCTCCTCGGCTTGAATGCCGAGAAATGTTTTCATCCAGACAATTGCCGGCCGCCGTAATGCGTTCGATAGATCGGTCGCAGATAACGCGACCTGTTTCGGTGGCGGCGCCTTTTCACGAAATGCGAATTCATATTCGCCAAATGGCGCATCATCGCGTCGCGCGGAATATGCGTGCGCGGTTTGTGCAAGATCGACATCGTCCATTTCGCGAGGTCGCAAAAATTCCTGTTGCGCCAACCAGCGCTGCGTTTGGG
>JBEEGX010000030.1:0-10822 GCA_041167105.1 Verrucomicrobiota bacterium | reverse complement strand
GGTTGTTTTCCTTCTTCCAGTCGTCGTCGCGAGCTTATTGGCGATATCGCTCATAAATTCCGAGATCGTCCGCTTGCCGCGGCCCGTACAACGCAGCTTACAATTCATGCCGGGCCACTGGGATTCGCAAACACAACTTGACGCGGAGTCCTCCAACAAATTTCGAAAACAGGTTTGGAACGTTTTCGTCAGAGAATATTTTCCGATACATCCATGGTTTGGTCGTGGGTTTGGCTTCCGGAGTGAGATGGCTCAGCGGTCAGTTTATAAGTACAATCCCGATTGGGACCGCGAGGCAGTAGAGGTCGGTAACGTTCACAACGGGTTCTTCGCAACGCTCGATGCACTCGGGGTGGTCGGTACGATCTTTTATGCGATCTGGAACATTCGTCTCTTGACCCGCACTTTTACTGTGCCCCGCCAGCCACGCGACCCGGCACAAATAACTCTGCGCTTCCTCGCTCTTTACCTTGCTGTGTTAATCCTTTTTTATTGGGTCGGCGCTTATACGGTCGGAACCTTTTTGCCACAGCAATTTGCTCTGGCTGGGGTATTTCTGCAGCTGCAGCGAACCATTCGCGCGAAAGACGAATCTATTTCTGGCGATACGAAAAATAGCGCTCGTGTTCCAAGCCGGCTCGCGGTCGTCTAATTCAGTCGATCCTTCGCAACGGCCTAGCCGATTTTCAGATGAGCGCGAATATTGCAACACCATCCTCGGCGGTTCTCATCTGCGGAGCTCTTGCGATTGTTGCTTTGGTCAATGCAAAGGAAATCCACCGGCCGCCATTTGATGCGCACAATTTCCGGCAATGTCAGACGCTAAGCACCATCGAGACATTTTATGAACAAGGCATCGACGTTCTCCGGCCGCGAACAAATTATAAAGGAGAACCTGGCGTATTTGTACTCGAGTTTCCCATTTTTCAAGCGATTTGCGCGATCCTGTACCACCTTTTCGGCAATTCGATTGTCATCATTCGCGCTTTCAATATCTCGCTCACCGTCGTGACCGCGGGATTTGTTTGGCTCATCGGACGCCGCCTATTTGCAGACGACGCAGCGCCATCTGCTTCGCTGATTTATTTGAGTGCACCACTCAACCTGACTTACATGTCGGCTGTTTTGCTCGATCCACTCGCTGTTCTAATAGCGATGTCGATCTTCTATTTCGTTCTGAAGCAAATCCAACGGCCAATTCGGCGCCCTGTGTCGTACGCCGCAATCGGCGCGCTCGCCTGTTTGCTCGCGGTTGTGAAGGCTCTCTATTTGTTTCCCACGCTTGTTCTCTTGGTTGTCGATGTCTGGCGCAATCGGCACTCTGGCTATCGCCTAATCGCGCTATGGAGTCTGTGCTTTTTGCCAGCATGCATTTGTTTTCTCTTGTGGAACCAGTACGCGCAGCACGTTAATAACGAGTCATTTTTCACGGGCGGCACCGACCCAGCTGCACATCTCGGTTTTTCGTCTTTGCTGTCACCCCAGTGGTACAAAGTCATCGGCAAGAGATTTCTCGCGCAATGCGTTGGACCTGTCGGCGGGCTTGTCGTCGCATCGATGTGGATTTATGCGCTGTTGCAAATCTGTCGAAGGACATCGTCTCACCACCAAATCTCTCAAGGCATCCTGGCGCTCTGCGTGATTGGCTATTGGATCGGCTTCGCGAACATCAATTTTCCACACGAATATTACAGCTTGGTCGTGGTTCCTTTTCTGGCGATAGCGGCAGCTGGCGCAATAGCATCAATTTCAAATCGATCTGTATCGGTCATCGCCTCAATCATCGTGGCCACTGCTTCGCTATTCTTCTTTTTCGCACATCGAGGTTTTTCGCAGGACAAAGGAGCTTTGTTGCTTCAGCGACGCCTCGGAGAGAATCTGCCGCGGTCGAGTTACGCGCTGGTGTTTCTTAGCTCAAGTCAGTATCCAGATCTCGCGCCACTGCACGACTTTCCCGCAGCACTTTATGCCTTAGGTATCCGGGGCACGGCGAAAATTGTTCGCAGCGAAAACGATGCCTTACAAGTGTGGCAAAATTACCCGCCCCATTACAATCACCTGCGCTATGTCGTCTTCCTCGGGATGCCACCGTTGCCACAGGTTTTGCATGCAACCACTGTCCGCATCTGGGATGACGCGAATGAACTGTACGTGCTTGAAGTCATCGATTGGAATGTATCACGCACACCGCTTCAATCTGTGGTTCCGAGGGTGGAACCGCCCTACGCCGCTTCCAGGTTGTCGATCTTCCCGCAGGAGCGCCCGATTCGCACGGATGGAATTGAGAATGAACAGGTATATCGAAGCATCGCGCGTTAGGTCTCACTGCGAATCCTTGCGGCGCTACCAAACGTAACCGCATATCAAACCGATGTCCGGCAACGCTGCAGTCGGCTTAATCGAACATTCTGCCCTTAAACAAAAAACCGAGGATGGCCGCGGCCATCTGTTCGAATACGAAACCTGCCAGCTCTGCGAACCCAGATGATTTTAGCTGCGAACGTGCTGCCCGAATTTTCGATCGTAACCCCGAGCTATAATCAGCTCGACTGGCTTAGATTGGCTTTGGCCTCCGTCGCGGATCAAACATCGGCCACGGTCGAGCACATTATCCAGGACGCCGGAAGCAAAGACATTAACGAGATCATTGAAAAACTCACGATGTCGGGCCCCGCGAACTGCGAGGTCCGCTTGTTCTTGGAGAAAGATTCGGGGATGTACGATGCCATCAATCGTGGACTCGCGAAGGCGCGCGGAAATATCTGCGCATGGCTCAACTCAGATGAACAATACTTACCCAATGCCTTGCACAAAGTCGCAAATTTCTTCGCCGAAAACCCTAAGATCGACATCTTGTTCGGGGACGTTCTCGTCGTGGACGCCCACGGAAAAGCCCTCAGTTGCCGACGAGCCATCCTGCCCTCGCCCAACCATGTCCGGCTAAGTCACCTCAACACTTCTTCATGCGCAACGTTTTTTCGGCGCAGCGTTTTTGAACAAGGGCATCGGTTCGATCCGAACTGGAAATCGATCGGCGATGGAGTCTGGGTTTACGGAATGCTCAAGGCCGGATTGCGCGCCGCGACCTACCCGAATTTGCTTTCTGCCTTTACGCTCACGGGCGCGAACTTGAGCATGGACGATCCAGTAAGCCAGTCTGAAAAAGAGAAGTGGCTCGCGCAGCCGGATGCACCCGCGAAGATTTTCCGGCCGTACTATGTCGCACTTCATCGGGTAAAGAAATTTTTGGCTGGGGCCTATCGCAAGCGCACATTTGATTACGAGATTTACACGCTCGATTCACCGTCACGCCGAGTTCGCTTCACAGCCTACAAAGTCGGCGGGACATGGAAGGTGCCGTCAACGAAAACAAATGACGCCGATCATCCGAAGCGCTAGACCAGCGACGCGTACGCCGCCAGTGTGCGATTAATGCAACCGCTCCAGTTGTAGCGGGATCTCAGTTCATTTCCCTTCATTTCCACGGCGGTGGGAGTGAGGCTTAACACTTGTTCAAGTGCGGCATGGAGCGAATCGCGATCTCGCTCAAACCCCCCGGGCGAATTGAATCCGACAATCTCCTCGAGCGCGGTTCCGCGAGCATAAGCCACCGGTGTGCCTAACAAGTAAGCCTCCACCGCTGGAATACCGAAGCCCTCGATCTCCGACGGCAACAGCAGAACGCGCGCACTCGCCATTAATTCTTCCAACTCTATTCGCGGCAGCGGCGGAACGATGCTGGCATCTCGGATCTCGGCGAATATCGCGGCCGCTTTTTCATCGAGTGTGCCGACCAGCTTCAAGGGCGGAATGTCATTGTCGATCTTCTGCAATGCCAGCCATTGCTCGAGCAGCCAGCGCGTCCCTTTGTACGGAAGCGGCGACGCCAAATGCAAAACGTAGTCCTGTTTTTCCGCAGGCGGCGATGACACTTCGACTCCCTGATAGGTGACGACGATCGCAGGACAATGCAGATCGTAGCGATCGCAGAACTCGCGAATCGCACGCTCCGAAAATTCCGAGACGGTAATGATTAGATCCAGATTGCGGATCGAGTGCTTCAATACGCCGAGCCAGTACGTCCACGCCAGTTTCGATCGCGATTCCGGGTGATGATCGGCATCGAACTGCAGCATCACATCGGCGATTGTGCCGACCCGTTTCACTTTTACCTGAGGGCCGAGCGGCAAAAAGCCTTTGGGATAATGCCACACATCGGCCGCAGTCCGACGAATGATCATCGGATGGAGATGATCGCCAATTAATCTTCCGGGCAGATGATCGGTGCGAAATGGAAGGGCGATTCGTTCGATATCGCTCGGAATGGCGAACGACGATTTGGAGACGACAGCCTGCAGTGCGAGCTGATTTGAATCGCGCAGGTGCGAAAGCAGACCGGTCGTGTAATGCGTTATGCCGCGGCTGCGGTCGCGCGGCGGGTTTTGGTCGGCGCAATAAAAACAAACGCTTTCGGGCAATTTGCTCATGGATTTCGCACAGATTCGATCAATCGCGACTGCGGCGAAATAGCATATTGTCGATCTTGCGCATGAGAATTCTGATTACGGGCGGCTCCGGGTTCATTGGCACGAATGCCATCGAGGCGTTTGCGCGTGAAGGCGACCAAATTCTCAACTACTCGCTGGACGCGCCATTAAATGACGCGCAAAAAAATTACTGGTATGAAGGCGACATTCTCGATCCTCCACACCTCATGTCCGCGTTTCGCGAATTCCAACCAACGCATGTCCTACATCTCGCGGCCCGCGCGGAGTGCGACGAAAATACGACGCTGGAGCAAGGCTATCGCGTGAATATCGAAGGCACGCGCAATGTCCTGGAAGCGATTCGGGCAACGCCGTCGGTCGAGCGCGCGATCATCACTTCATCTCAGTTCGTATGCGCGCCTGGTCGTTTGCCTAACCACGACACCGATTACTTCCCGGAGACAATCTACGGTGAGAGCAAAGTTGTGACCGAGCAGCTGACACGCGATGTCGATCTTCCAATTTGCTGGACGATCATTCGGCCGACTAACATTTGGGGACCATGGCACCTGCGTTATCGACGCGAATTCTGGCGCGTGGTGCAACGCGGATTGTATTTTCATCCGGGCCGTCAGCCGGTGATTCGTTGTTACGGCTACGTCAAGAACGTCGTCCACCAAATCCAGAAAATTTTCGCGGCGCGTCCGGAGCTCGTTCACGGCAAGACAATCTATTTAGGAGATCGGCCGGGCGATCTGTTCAACTGGGTCAACGGTTTCTCGCGCGCACTCACCGGACGCAACGTTCGCGTCGTTCCGCGAGTCGTCCTGCGGTTTCTGGCGTTGTTAGGCGACATTCCTACGCGCGTGACCGGCAAACCTTTTCTCATCAACAGCTCCCGTTTCCGCAGCATGACGACACATTACGAGACACCAATGGCTCGAACTTTCGACCTCTTCGGCGAGAATCCGTATTCGCTCGAAGATGGAATCCGCGAAACGGTGGAATGGATGCGGAACTATCGCGGCCATGAAGGATCCGCGGGCGGTTTTTAATTCTCGGCGACCTGGTTCACTCGACCGTGGCCGCGAAAAGCACGAGCATCGCCCAGAGGCCGGCGAGATAACTCGTCGGATCTGTTAGGGCAAACACGACCGGATCCTCGGGGATTTCGCCTCGTTTCGCTTTGAACCAGATGCGCGTGATCCAATACAAAAACAACGGGCACAGCAGGAGCAGGATTGCCGGACGTCGATACAGCACGCGCACATCCGGGCTCATAATGTAGAGAACAAAAACAAGAACGGAGATGAGCCCGCTGGCAGTGCCGAAGGAGCCGATCGCTTCCAGATCGGAGCGTTTATAGCCGCGACCGATTGAAACTGTTTCTTCCATGCCGGTAGCGCGTTGAAGTTCCGAAAATCGTTTGACCATCGCCAGGCAGAAAAAGAAAAAGATGGAGAAGGCGAGCAACCATTCGGAACAATAAAGAGCGGTGGCAGCGCCACCGGCGAGCAATCGCAACGCGTAGAAGCCCGCCAGCATAACGACATCCAGCATGATGATCCGCTTGAACATGATCGAGTAGGTCAGATTCGCCGCGATGTAGATCGCGATCACGATAAGAAATCCCAAGCCGAGAAAAACGCCGATGGCGCCGCCCGCCACGAACAGCGCGAGCGTGAGCAGCACCGCATGCAAGATCGACAACTCACCCGCGGCCAGAGCGCGCAGCCGTTTCGTTTCATGTGCTCGATCGGCCTCGAGATCCATGAGGTCGTTCACGAGGTAGACGGCGGAACAGATGAAGCTAAACGAAACGAATGCAATCAGACCGCGCAGAAGAATCGCGGCGTCGAGAACTTTGTGCGCGGTGATAATCGGGACGAAGACGAGAAAATTTTTCGACCATTGATGAAGTCGTAATGCGCGCAGCCAGGCGTACGGTTGGCGCTCAGTTTTTGGAAATGTTCGGTCAACCGGAACGACAGCCGCGACCGCCTTGATAAATGCTGGCCGCTCACTCACCACCAATGCGCGTCGCGAAACGCGCCAGACAGCGAAGTCGCTGTGCGAATCGCCCACGTAATCGAAGCCTTTGGCGCCGTAACGTTGCATTAAAAGCGCGGCTTTCTGTTTGCCTTTGAGATTTCTTCCGGCGCGACTGCCGATCGTTTCATCGAAGAGCTGAAGGTGCGTGTTTACCTCCTCGGCGATCCCGTGATCAGCCGCTGTCACGAGCACGAGCGTGCGGCCGCGCGTTTTTTCGCCACGCAAAAAATCGATCAACCCTCGCCGAAATGGTAGGCGCGAGATCTCCGGTTTCACCCGCTGCGCGATCTGCTGCTTCAGATAACCGCGTCCTTGAATAAACCAGATGGGCAGGGCAAGCAGCGCGACAGGACGCCGCTTCGCTAAAAGCACAACCGTTTCGAAGAGGATATCGGTCTTGATGAGGGTATCGTCTAGATCGACACACAAAGGGACGCTAATGTCTGGATCCGGTGACGAAAGCATACCGCGGCATTTTCCTCGCCTGGCCATTCGATCGCGAGCACAAATTCATTGAGCGCAACCGATGACGAAACACTACGATTACCTCATCGTCGGCGCCGGTTTCGCGGGCTCGGTCTTGGCCGAGCGCATCGCGACTCAACTCGGGAAAACTTGTTTGGTCGTGGAACGGCGCGGACATATCGGAGGTAACGCCTACGATCATTATGATAAGGCGGGCGTGCTGCTGCACGATTACGGTCCGCATTATTTTCGCACTAACTCGCAACGCGTCGTCGATTATCTCAGCCGATTCACGGAATGGCATCCGGTCGATTACAAAATACTTTCCTGGACGCACGGACGCTTCTGGCAGTTTCCGATTAACCTCAACACATTCGAGCAGTACATCGGGCGTACATCCACGACTGAAGAGATGGAAGCGCAGCTCGAAAAATGGCGCGTCAAGATCGACAAACCGCGCAATTCCGAAGAGGTGATCGTCTCCCAAGTCGGACGCGAGCTTTACGAAATGTTCTTCAAGAATTACACGCGAAAACAATGGCGCCGCGACCCGAAAGAGCTCGATGCGAGTGTCTGCGGGCGGATTCCCATTCGCACCAACCGCGACGACCGCTACCTCTCGGAAAAATTTCAGGCGCTACCAAAAAACGGCTACACCGCGATGTTCCAGAAAATTTTGTCCCACCCTAAGATCGACATCTTATTGCAGACCAATTATCGCGAGGCGCGCCACCAGATTAGCTTCGATCATCTCATCTACACGGGACCGATCGACGAGTATTACGATCACTGCTTCGGGCACCTGCCGTACCGGTCGCTCCGCTTCGAACCGGAGACTTTGTCCAAGGAATTCTTTCAACCCGCCATGCAGGTGAATTATCCTAACGACCACGACTTTACTCGTATCGTTGAAATCAAACACGCGACCGGCCAGAAATTGCCGAGCACGACGATCGTGCGCGAATACCCCGAAGATTTCTCGCCAGGACGTGAACCGTATTACCCAATTCCGGCGCCCGACGCCAAAGCGTTGTACGAAAAATACGCCGCACGCGCGGCAACGGAAAAGAACGTGAGTTTCGTCGGCCGGCTCGCAACCTATCGTTATTACAACATGGACCAGATCGTCGCGATGGCGTTGTCGGAATTCGATCGCATCGCGAAACGCCCATGAGCGACGTGCTCAATTTAATCTTGGCGCATCAATCGGCGCCGACGGTTACGAAGATGATCGATTACTGGAGTAAGTGCGTTCCTCGCGACAACATTCTAATCGCCTATGGAGGAAATAAGTCCGAGTTCGACGCCATTGATTACGCGCAAAAATTCTTTGTCGATGATGCGCGGTTGCGTACGAGCGATCACCAACGCGAATTTCAGAGCTACACTGGACTGCTCCGCGCCACGGCGGCGTGGATCGACAATCAGTCGCGTCGATTCGACTTCGTTCATTTCGCCGAATACGATCATCTGCCGCTGGTGAACGATTTAAATCCGCGGCAGATCGCGTCGTTGACGGCGGAGCGCGCCGACCTGCTCGGGTATTCGCTCGCGCGCGTGGATGAGACGAACCATCCCCATTTTCTGTATCACTCCGCCAATCCCGAGTTCGCCGCGTTTTGGCGTCGAATAACATGCCGAGCTGATGCCAATGTTGTCTTGTCGATTTTCGGTAGCGGCAGTTTCTGGACGCGAGAAGCATTTTGCGCGGTTGCCGCAATAGATGAACCCTTCCCTATCTATACCGAATTGTACTTGCCCACACTCGCCCATCATGTCGGTTTTCGCGTGCGGTCCTTCGACGAACAACAGCATCCGTTCGTGCAAGCGGTCGGCGATGCAACCGGCAAGATCGACAACGCGCGCGCGCAAGGCGCGTGGACGCTACATCCGGTGAAACAATTCTGGACTAACTGATGCGAAATCTTCTTCGCGCACTCGCTCTCAAACTCGCGCAGACATTTGGCGCGCGCGTGGTCAATTCCGAAACCGGTGAATTGTTGGGCAAAGCGCTCATTATTCCGTGGCGCGGCAAGATTCACATCATTGGCTTGGGTTCAGTTGTTAAACCCGTCTTCCAACCGCAGAAGCGCCTGGCATACTGGAAACAGGAAATTGTCTTCATCGTGCCGCCCAAACCAGATTTCCCGAACGAGCGCGATTCGCGCAAGATCGACAATCGCTAAAGCAACGGGTTTCCGTCCGGCCGTTGCAGTCGCGGCGCGAGATCGGCGATGAAATTCTCGATCATCGCCGCTGTCTCACTCTCGCTCCTCTGCGGTTCTTTCCAATGTTCGCTTACTAAGGCCGCGATGGTGACATAGGCCCAGCGCTGATTTTGCCCGCGTAGTAATCGGTCGCGCAGATCGATGCGCGTGCGCGTGACATGCGACGGCGTCATTTCGCGCGACCCGATGAACCAGTAATAGTTCAAGTCGTAAAGAAGCCCGCGCGTTTTGTTATCGAGCTCGATCGCGCGGAATGTTCGGAGCCGCGTGACCGGTAATTGTTTCGCATCGCTCACGCGCACAACCCTCATTTCGGACCGTTCGACATTCCATCCTTGTGCCGGTAGACATCGTTCCGGCCGGTGAATGCTGTTGGTCATATCGTCGCCGGACAACACGATCGACACATAAATCTGGTCGCCTTGTGGCCCAGTGTAGATCTTGCGCGCGAACTGCGTGTCTTTCGCGAGCACTTCACGCTCGCGTTGCGTGATTTCAGCGTCCTCGCCGATCCAGGCGCCGACAATATTCGGCAATGTTACGGCGATTCCGGCTGAACTGGCATTCGGCGCATGCGGCAAAAGAAAAATGCTACCGAACCCGGCGACCAACGCGACCTGAACGTGCAGTAACCGTTTAGTAATCATACGAGACGGTCTCTTTCACCGCGGCCGCGCGCTTCATTTGCGCAGGTTTAAAGTTGATTAATTTGCCAAACAGCACCATCGCGCCGATCGCGAACGGGAACGAGAGATAACCCGATACCGTGTGGTACGGACCGCCCGCAAGGTCCTGCCCAAAAAATCGAGCGACCAAGACAATCGATACCAAGCGCCCGGCATTGCCGACAATCGCGAATATGATGGCCGCGCAAAAGATCGACATCTTCTTCCACAATCGGTCCTGCGTGAGATGTCCGTAGATTGCCGAGATCATCGCGATAGCCATGAGGGAACGGATTCCGCTGCACCCTTCGTCCACACTGAAGCGAAAGGAATTGTCGGCCGCGGTCATGATGGCGCCGACCGAGTTGATGTGAATGCCTAACAAGTTACAAATCGTGCTCGCCACGCGCGTTTCGAAAAACTGCAACGGCACGGTCGCCTGCGTGAGGAAATTTAACGGCACCATGAAGAACAAAAACGCGATCGGAAAAAGCAGCACGCGAGCGACCTTCCTCCCCCAGACATAGAGCACGACGCCAAAGAGCAGGAATGGAATTGCCGCCAGATTTAATCTCGCCTGCAGCGTACGTGCGCCCGCCACAAACAAAATCAGTCCAACAATAATGAATACCCAGCCCCATTTCGATGAGCCGATTGGCGCGCTCTTAACTTTCGCGCGGTCGTGCCAAACCAGGAAAGCGACGATGAGCGGAATGAGCTTGGCATGCTCGTAATTCGTCTCCGGATTCCATGCCTGCCACGCCCAAGTCCATGTCGATAGTTTTCCGTTCGTGAAAAGCGGAACGATTCCGAAGAAATAAACGAAAGTCGCAACGCAGGTCGCGACCAGCAGCGCCGCGATTCGATTTTGTCGAACCCAACTCAGCACAGCGTTCAACGATTCGCCGTCGCCATTTCGCGCGAA